>JBCCUP010000021.1 GCA_039196715.1 Pseudomonadota bacterium | reverse complement strand
GACCAAACGGCAACGCCGTTTGGGACGGCCGACAGGCCGCCCGTAGGGTGAGCGCCAAAGGCGCGAATCAATCCTGCCGGTTGATGAGGCGAAGGCGGTCGCCCCCAGGGTGGCCGTTTTGGTTTGGCACACTCCGTCTAGGTAAGAACGGTCGTTCGACCAAACGGCAACGCCGTTTGGGACGGCCGACAGGCCGCCCGCAGGGGGCAGCGCCAAAGGCGCGAATCAATCCTGCCGGTTGATGAGGCGAAGGCGGTCACCCCTGGGTTGCCGTTTTTGTTTGGTGGACGCCGATCAGGTGAGAACAGATTTGATATGCCCCACCAGGTGGTCCGCCAGTGCATCCACACGCGCGGGTCGCTCGCCGCGGCCTGGAAAACAGATGTGCAGCGGGACTGAGGGCATGTGATAGTCGTGAAGCCCGATCACGATGTCACCCCGAGCGAGCTGATCAGCCACCAGATACCGCGGCAGGGGCGCGATGCCCATACCGCCACACACCAACTGAGCCACGTCTTCGATCGAGTCCGTGATCAGCGACGCGTCCGTAGGCGTTCTGGATTGGATCTGGCCGGCCCGTTCGAATTGCCACCGATACAGACGCTGCGTGCCGGGGACGCGAAAACCGATCAGTGGAAAGGCATCCAGCTCGGCCAACGTCCGGGGCGGCGTGCCCGCCGACAGATGCGACGCAGGCACGGCCAGCACGACGTCGAGTTCGGCCAGTTTGCGCGCGACCAGGGCACTGTCAGGCAGGTCTCCGACGCGAAAAGCGAAATCGAGCCCCTCGGCGACCAGATCATCGAGCTTGTCGTTCACTGACATGTCCAGCCGAATCTGCGGGTAGCGTTCGACGAAGCTCTGCAGTGCGGGCAGGACAGCACGTTGGCCGAAGGCCTGTCCGACGGAAAAACGCACCGTACCGCGGTATCCGCTGCTGCGCGCAGGCGCGTCGAGCAGCGCTGTCCTGAGCCGCGCGCACGCCGGTAACGCTGTGTTGACAAGGGCCTGGCCCTCGTCGGTCAGTGACACACTGCGCGTCGTTCGCAGCAACAATGTCGTGCCGACGCGCGCCTCAAGCGCCCCGATGAGTCGACTGACGGCCGCGCGGGGCATCTGCAACTGCTGACTCGCCGCGGTGAAGCTGCCCAGGGTGGCAACGCGTTCGAAGCACACCAGCATACGCAGGTCCACACGGTCTATTGTTTCATTATTCATGACAATTATGCCCATTATTGATGCTTTATTAGTAACAGTTAACTGCGTACATTGGCCACTCTCAGCGCATTCGGCGCATCAACGAGGAGCAGATCATGAAGATTGCGGTCTTGGGCACGGGCATGGTGGGGCACGCCTTGGCGACGCGGTGCGCGGGGCTTGGGCACACGGTCATGATGGGCGCGCGCGTGCGGGACAATGTGCACGCCGCGCGCTGGGCGCAGACGCACGAGAGCCAATCAGGCACCTTCGCCGATGCCGCGGCCTTTGGCGATCTGGTCGTGTTTGCCACGCTCGGTTCGGCAACACTCGAGGCCGCAGCTCTGGCCGGTGCAAAGGCACTCGCAGGCAAGGTCGTGTTGGACGTGTCCAATCCGTTGGATTTCTCAAACGGGTTCCCTCCGAGCTTGTTGAGTGAACACGCGAACACGACGTCGGCAGGCGAAGCGCTGCAGGCTGCCTTGCCACAGTCACGCGTGGTGAAGGCCTTGAACACGATGAACTGCGACGTCATGGTCGACCCCACACGCATTCCCGGGGATCACGACGTGTTTCTCTGCGGCAACGATACGGACGCGAAGACCGACGTGACGACGCTCCTCAGCCAATTCGGATGGGCTGCACCCATCGACCTGGGACCCATTGAAGCCTCGCGCGGCCTCGAGGGTCTGATGTTGTTCTGGCTGCGCCTGTACGGCGTTATCGGACACACCGATTTCAACTACAACATCGTCGTGGCGCCCGCCGCCTAGCCTCCGCGTGTCGGTGGTCGTTGAGGGCGAGCAGGCTGTTGCGCTCTGGCCGCCGTCTGGGCACGCACAAACCGGCTAGAATGCCGAGCACCACCACCTCGGGGGTCTCCGCGGCACGCAGCGCGGGTCCCGTTGTGTCGCACCGCGTCTCGCCCACGGCAGACGCGCCTCTGCTGACTGAGCCGCCCTGTGCTGACCATTCTCGGACTCATATTGCCCCTGTTCGGCTTGATCCTGCTTGGCTTCGTGGGTGCACGCCTCAGCAGGCAACCGATCGAGGCCCTGGGCTGGCTCAACACCTTCATCTTGTATTTCGCGTTGCCCGCGCTGTTCTACAAACTGCTGTCAAGCACCCCAATCGATCAACTCGCCAATTGGCGGTTCATCGCGACCAACCTCGGCGTCACCCTCACGGTTTTCCTGGTGACACTGGTGCTTGCGATGACCCCGCCCGGACGCAACCTTGCGGAGTCCACGGTGCAGGCACTGGCCGCGGCCTACGGCAATATCGGCTACATGGGTCCGGCACTCGCCATCCTGGCCTTTGGCGAGACAGCGGCGATCCCGGTTGCGATCATTTTCTGCTTTGAGAACGTCTTGCATTTTGCACTGGCACCGACGCTCATGGCGATGGCCGGCGGCCAACCGACCGGGGTGCTCCGTCTCAGCATCGAAATCATCAAGCGCATTGCCACGCATCCGTTGATGCTCGCAACGGCGGTCGGTGTGTTGGCTGCCGCAGCCGAGTTTAGCGCGCCAGAGCCGCTGGGGCGGCTGATCGACTACCTCGCGCAGGCTGCCGCGCCCTGCGCCCTCTTTGCCATGGGCGTCACCCTCGCATTGCGCCCGCTCAGGCGCGTGCCGCTGGCGCTGGGTTACATCGTTCCGATGAAACTCGTCGCGCACCCGCTGCTGATGTACCTCGGTCTGAGCTATTTCGGCAATTTCGACGGACAGTGGGTGTTCGTCGCCGTGCTCCTCGCCTCACTGCCAACAGCGACCAACGTGTTCGTGATCGCACAACAATACGGTGTCTGGCTGGAGCGGGCGTCGGCGTGTGTGTTGGTATCGACTTCGGCGTCGGTGTTCACTGTGGCGGCTCTCTTGTACGGCATCACAACCGGAGCGATCCCACCGGACCTCTTCCCCTAAGCTGCACACCCCGACGGGCCCGACGTGGCGCGGCGACGCCTCAGCAGCCGGTGGCGAGGTACTCGCCGCGGATGCCGCTGCCCCACGCGACGTTGCACTCGAAGGTGTAGGTGCCGGTGACGGGGTTGTACGTCAGGCGTGAACGCACGCCAGGGTTGGCGTCTATGCCGACGTGCGCGAGGCTGTCGTCAAGGTCGACAACAATGTGCGCCACGTTGGGATCACCGCCGTCCAGACCGATCCACATCTCATTGACCACACCGGTACGGTAGCTGTCGGTCGGTCCGAGGCCGGCGAACGCATTGCGTTGGTCGAGGTCACCGTGATTGGCGTCGAGAAACCGGCCGCGATCGATGTGCGTTTCGACCAGCGCGACCCGGATCTCCTGGGAGAGGGACACCGCCTCCATCAACTGAGCGCGCGTCAGAAAGACGTTGTAGCTGGGTATGGCAATGCTCGACAGGATCGCGACAATTGCGAGCGTCAGCAAAACCTCAATCAGGGTAAAACCCTGCACCCGCTGGCCCATCATTCGAGTCCTCTACGTCGACATCAAGCGCGTCCACGAGGCGTCACAGGCGCAGCGCTCGCCGGGATGCTTCGTAAACTAACGCACGATAGGCAGGGTATCGGCAGCGTGCCGGTCACCTTGAACGCCGAGCGCATTCCGGCGTGCAAGACACGCTTGCCGAGCCGGTTTCTGTTGTCGAGACAACGCAAACGCACCGTGGGTGCCACCGGTGCGTCGGGGACTGTCGGCGCTGGTATCAGGCCCGCACGCGTTCGCCTGCCGCGTCGAAGAACACCGTGCGGCTGGCGTCAAAGCCCAGGCCTGCGCTGTCGCCAGGCACAAGATCGGTCTCGCCGGAAATTCGCACGTTGACGGCACCCGCCGGACCGCAATCGAACAACACAAAGGTGTCCGAGCCAAGGTACTCGACGACGTCGACACGGCCATCGCAGGCACCGCTGCCGGCCGCCCCCACGCTGATGTGCTCGGGCCGGATGCCGAGTTGCGTCGGCGCGCCACCCGGAAGGGGCACAGACCGACCACCGCGCACCGTGCACGTACCCTCGGCCACGTCGCAAGGCATGACGTTCATTTTCGGGCTGCCAATGAACTGCGCGACGAACGTGTTCGCCGGATCGGAGTACAGCTCCCTCGGCGTGCCGACCTGGATGATTCGGCCCGACTCCAGCACCACAATACGATCGGCCAGGGTCATGGCCTCAACCTGGTCGTGCGTCACGTAGATCATGGTCGCCGACAGGCTCTGGTGCAGCTTCGAGATTTCGTGGCGCATCTCGACCCGCAATGCGGCGTCGAGGTTCGAGAGCGGTTCGTCGAACAGAAACGCCGTCGGCTCGCGCACTATCAAGCGCCCGATCGCGACGCGCTGGCGTTGCCCGCCCGAGAGGTCCTTCGGCCGGCGGTCGAGGTACTGTTCGAGCTTCAGTGTGCGCGCCGCCGCGTCGACCTTCTCATCGATCTCGGCCTTGGGTGCCCCTGCCGTCTTGAGCGAAAATCCCATGTTGTCTCGCACACTCATGTGCGGGTAGAGCGCATAACTCTGAAACACCATCGACAGACCCCGTTTCGACGGCGGCTGGTCGGTCACATCACTGCCATCGATCTCGAGTGCGCCGCGGCTGATGTCCTCGAGACCACCGATCATGCGCAGCAGCGTGGATTTTCCACAGCCCGACGGTCCGACGAAGACGACAAACTCGCCGTCGTTGATCTGCAGGTCCACGCCTTTGATCACTTGTGCATCGCCGTACCACTTTTCTACGGCTTTGAGGTGAATGGAGCCCACTACACTGCCTCCGCTGTCGGGGACGCCCAGCCGAGCCATACGGCGGCCGTCCAGGTAAACGATTGGCCGCCGGCTGGCGTACCATCCCGTGGATCGAAATACTCTGCGAAGCCGTGCTTGGCGATGAGTTTGGCCGTGCTTTGCCGCAACGCCTCGCCCTCCGGCATGCCCATTTCATTCATGCCAAGCCCGGCCATCATGTTCATCATGCCCCACACCGGACCGCGCCAGTACCGCTGTCCATCGAACCGTTCGTCCCGCAAATCAAGCGACGGGATACCGTAGCTGACTTCAGCCAGCACATGCCGCAAGTGCTCACGCATCTCGGCTGAATCGATGCCGGCATACCAGCACAGGAACGACGCGTTCGACAGCGAGTTGGCCCACTCGCCAGTCAGCACGTCTCGGCCATCAAAATGGCCGTGCGTCGGGTTCCAGAGGGTCTCGGCGCCAGCCTCGAGCACAGAAATCCAGTCTTGTATTTTGCTCGTATCACGTCCGAGCACATCTGCCAGCACAAGGAGGTCACGGTTGGCCCTCAGCAGGGTGAACGTCATGGTGGGGTCGGCTACCCGGAACGGGGAATCCTGTAGCAAATCCGCTTGCTGCCAGTTCAGGCGAGCGCCGCGTTGCACCAACCAGATATACCGGTCGTAGTCGAATTTCGTCGGCCGCATGTCGCTGTCGACATGCGAGATGTCCCGACGGGTGTAGGTGCCGACGCCGACCGGGTCGATGGCCGCCATGCCGATGTCCCAGTCGGGTGCGTTGTCGCGGCCGGCTTCCCACGGGTGCGTGATGCACACGGCGCCGCAGTCCAGCCGCCAATCCATGAACCACCGGTGCCAGGCCAGCAGCTTGTCGAACAGGGGAGCGAGCCTGGCGGCACCGAACTCGGGATCCCGATCGAACACCCGACGCGCCAGCGTTGCCGCTACCGGCGGTTGGCTGATGCCGGATGACGGTATTGGCCCCCTGCCCTGCCACACGTCCGGGCCCGGGAAATAGCCGTCGTCAATCTGGTGAAAGAGAATGTGCGGCACCATGCCGTCATCCCACTGGCCGGAGAACAGGGTCTCGAGCTCCACCCAGGCACGGTCGATGTCGAACTGGGCAAAGCCCATCGCCGCGAAGGCGCTGTCCCAGTTCCACTGGTAGGGGTAGAGCCCGTGCGTGGGTACGGTGTAACCGCCCTTGTCATTTTGTTGAAGGATGGTACGGGCCTTGTCGTCAAGCGACTGCGCGGTGCTCATCTGCTTACCCTTTCACTGAGCCGGCGGTCAGGCCCTTGGTCATGAAGCGCTCGAGGCCGAGGAACAGCACCATGATCGGAATGGTCGCGATCACGGCACCCGCCATGAGGTGCTGTCGAGGAATTTCCGAACTGTTCAACATCGCGACACCGCGCGTCAGCGTGAACTTCGACGGGTCGTCGAGCAACATGAAAGCGAGCAGGAACTCGTTCCAGGCAATCATGAAGACGTAGAGCGACACCGACACCATCGCGGGCAAGGACAGCGGCAGTGTGATCTTGAGAATCACCTGCAAGCGGCTCAAACCGTCCATCAGACCGGCCTCCTCCACTTCCACCGGCAAGCCGCGGAAATAGCCCTGCAGCATGTAGAGCGCCACCGGGATGGTGGTCACGGGGTAGATCAGGATCAAACCGGAAATCGTGTTGCGAAGGCCCGTCACCGAGAAGGCGATGTAAATCGGCAGGGCCAACACGATCATCGGCACCATGTAGATCAGCAGGATCGAGCGAGAGAAGACCGCTTGCCCCTTGAACCGGAGCCGCGCAACGGCATAGGCGCCGGGCACGCTGAACAACAGGGTGATCAGCACGGTGAGCACGGAGACGAAGAAACTCGTCCAGAGATAACTGCCGAAATTGAAGTCGCGGAACAGCTCGATGTAGCTGCGGAAGAGGTCGAGCCCCCGGCTCAGGTCGATCGAGAAATCCAGCGGGTTCGCGAGGAGCGCCTGCTGCGATTTCAGGCTGGTCATGACCATCACGTAGAAGGGAATCAACACCGCCGCCGTGAAGACAATGAACCCGAACCCGGTCAGAAAGCGGATCACGGCCTCTTCGAACTCGTGCCGGTTGAGCGCAGCGAAGGGGCAGTCCTCGAGGATTTTCCAGAGCGAGACGACCGCGGCGAGCGCGAGCAGGAGCGCACCGACCGCGCGGGTCGACGTGGCCACAGCGTCGCCGATGAACATCGGCCCGATCCCGAAGTAGGTCAGCACAAGCAACGCGCCCACCGCACCGCCCATGACGAGCTTGTCACCGGGCTTCTTCAACGCCACCACGGCAAGCACGATGCCCCAGATCAGCGACAACAACAGGCTCGGACGAAACAACTCACCCGAGGCAAAGGACATCGCCACGGCGACCGTTGTCGCGACGACGAACAGCCAGAGGACGCCGAGAATCGGGCCGGTGATGTAGCCAAACCACAATTTCTTCACAGCCCTTCCTCCTGCGACATGTAGCGAAAGAAAAAGAAGCTGAAACACAGCAACACGCCGAAGATCACCACCGCGACAGCGGCACCAGCACCGATGTTGGAGATCGCGAAGGCCTGCTCGTAGACGTTGACGGTCAGTGTTCGCGTGCCGGCGTTGCCGCCGGTGAGCAGGAAGATGTCGTCAAACTTGTTGAAGGTCCAGATGAAACGCAGCAGGAACAGTACCGACAGAATGCCGAGCAACATGGGCAGCGAGAGGTACCAGAATTTCTGGAACGGGCTCGCGCCGTCCATGTCGGCGGCTTCGTACATGTCGGTGTCGATCGACTGCATCCGCGCGAGGATGAACAGGAACGACAGCGGGAAGTACCGCCAGATCTCGAACACGGTCACCATGATCAACGCCTGGGGTTTCTGGCCAAAAAAGTTGATTGGCGTGTCGGTCACACCCATCTGGACCAGCAACGCGTTCAGGGACCCGGAAAACGGGTCGAGCAGCGCGACCCAGGTGAACGCCACCGCGATGATCGGTGACACGTAGGGAAAGAGGTACAGACCACGCAACACGCCCTTGCCGACGAAGCTCTTGTTCAGCAAGAGCGCAGCGAACAGCCCCACCACCAGGGCGCCTATGGTGCCGAAGACGGTGTAGAACGTGGTGGCCCAGAGCACGCTCATGAACTCTGCGCTGTCGAAGATGCGCTTGAAGTTGTCGAGCGTGAACGAGGCGTTGGTCAGGATGTTGTCGCCCGAACCGAACTTGAGCGGCTCACTGCCTTCGACAACGTCCTCGAGTGCATCGGGGTCACCGTCGAGTTCAACGGGAATGCGCAGGCGCTCGTTGAAGCCGCCAGGCACATCGCCGAAGTCGCATGCGAGCGCACTGCCCGACAGCGTGCAGGCCTCCGGCACCTCGAGAAGTGTGACGCCCGGTGGAATCGTGTCTTCAAAGCGCACGCCGCTGAGCACCTTGTCTTGCGAGGAGTTTCGCACCCGGTACTCGATGCGGTAGTTGTCACCACGGCTGCGGAGGCTCTCGCGCACCACGGTACTCACGGGGCGCAGGTCGCTCAAACCGACCGGCTTGAAGCTGATCCAGAAGATCGCCAGCAGCGGCAACAGGATCACCAGACTCACGATGGCGATCGTGGGTGCCAACAAGCCCCACGCGAGTTTGGCTTCGCGGCGCTCCAAAGCACCACGGGAAGTTGGGGGTATTGGGGTCGCTGTTGTCATACTGCTGCCCACCGCAACGAACGTGAATGGGATGGAGAGGGGTCGGTTGGTGGGCCGAGTGCCCACCAACCGAAACGGCGGCTCAGTTGACCTTCGAGAGCTCGTCGTTCATGGCTGCCACGGCGGCTGCGGCATCCACTTCACCGTCGATGTACTGGCGCACAACGCGGTTGATGACCTGGCTGTTGATCATCTTCGATGCCAGCGAGAGCTGACCTTCCGCCACGCCCCAGCGCTGCGCGACCTGCAGGCCGCCGACGATCTCGTCGAGCATCTCGGCCGAGTACAGGTCTTTCAGCGGTGCCTTGCGGTCCACGCCGACATCCAGCTCGGACCAGATCGCCGTGTACTTGCCAGGCTCGTCCGCGGTGCCAGTGCGCACGGGGAACTTGCCTTCCGCTGCGATCGACAGCGTCTGAGCGTAGCCTTCGTCCATCGAATACGTGATGAAGTCCTGCGCGACATCGGTGTTGGCATCTGAGGTGATACCGAAGTAGCGCACGTCACCCCAGGCAGCCCCGTCCGGGTTCGACGGACCGCTGAAGTTGGTCACGATGCCGGTCTTCGCCGCCAGCTCACGCGTGGTCGGGTCGTCGTTGATACTCGGCGCCGCACTGTCACGCAGACCGGCGAGCTCGTCGAGGATGAAGGGAGACCAGATGATCATCGCCGCGTTGCCGGAGAAGTACAGCTCGCGCGATTGCTTCCAGTACAGCTCACCCGGGGGCGATGCTGCAGCCACCGCCTTGTAGAAATCCAGCACTTCGGTGGTCGCCGCTTCATCGAGCGGAGCGAAGCCGTCTGAGTTGACCGGCGACACGCCGTTGGCGAGGAACACATGCTCCAGCACCTGGCTCATGAAGTTCTCGTCCACCTTGGTCGCGGCGACGAAGCCGTACATCTCGGGTGGGTTGTGCAGGGCGTCGAGCGCGGCCTGGACGTTGGCGTAGGAGGACGGAGCCTCGAGGCCGGCGGCGTCGAACAGGTCCTTGCGGTAAACCACCATCTGGGTCCAGCCGTCGACCGGCACGGATGCCACCCCGTCTTCAACGGCCGCCATGGAGAGCGGACCGGCAGAGAAGGTGTCAGTGCCGAGCTCTTCGACCAACTCGGATGCCGCGTCGGTGTCGAGGATACCGGCTTCGGCCCACGGCAGCGCGTACTGCAGCGTGTGGTAGATCACGTCCGGCAGATCACCGGCCGCAAACGCCGCAGTGGCACGGGTGCCGAGGTCGCTCTCGGAGACCGGAATGACCTCCACGGTGTGACCCGAGGCCGACCCGAAGTCCGCTGCCATCGCCTGCTGCTTCGCCAGACGCTCGGGCTGCTCTTCGGTGGTCCAGAACCGGATGGTGTCCGCCGATGCGGTGCCGGCAACGAGCGCCAGACCAATCGCCGAACTCAACAGAAGTCGGGCACCAGGCCCCTTTTTGGTGTGTGTCATGTACTCCCTCCCTGCGGGATCATCGCTTTAAGCATTCTGAGGATGCACCGGCGGACCGGCTGCATTCCTGCACAACTGTGCACGGATAATTGCAACGTTGCAACTCATTTCTTGCTCTTTGCGATGCCACAGGCAGCCAACCACCACATCCAACCATCACGCCGGAATCGGCCGCGCAGCGGGCAAACGTGTGACAATAGGTAACACTGCAACGTTGTAGCGCCGTCCGGGCAGCCCCCGAATGCAATGACCGACCGCCCCGTCACCAAAGCGCCCACGCTGAAAACCATCGCCGACATGACCGGTTTGAGCCTGTCGACCGTGTCCTTGTCACTGCGCGACGGATCGAAGCTCAAGAAAGAGACACGCGACCGCGTGGCGCGCGCGGCGGCAGAGCTGGGGTACGTGCCGAACCGTGCCGGCGTGCGGCTGCGTACAGGGCAAACCAACGTCCTGACGCTGATTCTGTCGACCGAACGCAACACGCTCGACTACACGCGCCTGCTGATTCAGGGTATCGGCTCGCACCTTCAGCGCACACCTTATCACCTGAATGTCACCCCGGAACTGCCCGGCAGCGACCCGCTCGACAGCCTCAACTACATCCTCACGAACCGCACCTCGGACGGTGTGATCCTGACCCACACCAGCACGCACGACGTCCGGGTGCAGCGCCTCGCTGACGCCGGCCTGCCCTTCGTGACGCACGGCCGCACGGCATTCGACTTCGACCATGCCTATGTCGATTTTCACGCTGAGCGGTTCATCGAGTTGGCCGTCGACCGGCTGCTCGCCCTGGGCCGCACGCGCTTCCTCTACGTGCCTTTCGACAACGGCACCACCAACTTCAACAACACCGTCGCGCAGTTCAAGGGCACGGTGTCTGAACGTGGCCTGGACGGCGACGTGGTGCTCGACACCAAACGCCTGGACACAGCTGCAAGCGCGCGTGAGTTCGCCTGTAACCTCGCGACGTCGAAGGCGCCACCCGACGCAATCATCTGCAGCAACGACGTGACCGCCGTGGCCGTACTGGGCGGGATGACCGACGCCGGCAAGCAGTGTGGGCGTGACTTCAACCTCGTCTGCAAGGGCACGACCGAGCTGCTGCCGGCGCTGTACCCCCAGATCGACACGGTACGCGAAGACCTGGTCGAAGCCGGCCGGCACATCGCAGAGCTTCTGATCCAGCGCTTGCGCGGCGAAGCTGTGTCGGCATTGCAAAAGCTCCACAAGCCGACCGTGAGCTGGGGCAACGGCTGAGGCGAGACGGTCTTTCGCCGCGCGAAAGACTGCATGTCGCCGCACGCCTCTACAAAAGACCGCGCCGTGACGCCAGTCTTGGAGCCCACACCCACAGGGCGCTCCCCATGGCACTCACGCTGTACGACTTCCCCCTCTCCGGACACGCCCACCGCGTGCGCCTGTTCCTCTCGCTGAACGGGCTGGACGCCGACATCAAGACGGTTGATCTCCCGGCCGGAGAGCAGCACAGCGAGGCATTTCTCGCGCTGAACCCGTTCGGACAGGTGCCGGTGCTGACCGACGGCGACGTGGTGGTGGCAGACTCCAACGCGATCCTTGTCTATCTCGCGAAGCGGTTTGCGCTCGCGCAGTGGCTACCGGAAGACCCGCTCGGTGCTGCGCGCGTGCAACAGTGGTTGTCCATTGCCGCGGGCCCGCTCACGTTCGGCCCCTGCAACGCGCGCTTGCGCGTGCTGTTCGGCGCGCCGTTCGACGAAGCCGACGTGACGGCCCGCTCACACGCGCTGTTCGCGCAGATGGACGCCGCGCTGACCGACCGGCCCTTCCTCACCGGCGACACCGCAACGCTGGCCGACGTCGCGTTGTACAGCTACACCGAACGGGTCGTGGACGCGGGCATCGACCGCAGCACCTACCAGCACATCACACGCTGGCTCGAACGCGTCGAAGCCCTGCCGGGCTTCACGCCGTTTGCACCCCACGACGCCGCCTGACGACCGGAGTTCACACCGTGACCGAAGAGCACAGCGAATTCACGCCTGCAGACGGTGCCCCGCCCTCCCCCTGGCACCGCGGCGAGCGCGCGCTGCACGCACGCCTCGGCGTGCAGGCGGAGATGGAACGCCTCGGCCAGCGCGTGCTGCGCCCTTTCATGCCAGAGCAGCACCAGCGGTTCTACGAGAGCCTGCCGTTCATGGTGGCGGGCGTGGTCGATGCGGCGGACCGTCCCTGGGCCACCGTCGTTCAGGGCCAACCGGGTTTTGTCGACGCACGCTCGCCAACGCGCCTGCACATCGCGGCCAGCGTGGCGAACACCGACCCGGCACACGCCGGCTTCAGTGACGGGCGCGCCATCGGGTTGCTGGGCATCGAACTCGGCACCCGTCGGCGCAACCGCGTGAACGGACAGATCAGCGCTGTCTCCGATCAGGGCGTCGATGTCGCCGTCGAACAGACCATGGGCAACTGCCCGAAGTACATACAGGTACGCGCACCGGTGGGGGACGCCGCCGTCACAGCGAAACCGTCCACCGAGCCGCTGGAGCTCGCCGCCACCGACACGAACTACCTGCAGGGCGTGCATGCGGCTGACACCTTTTTTGTCGCCTCCTACGCGGACACCGCATCCGGGCGCGCTGTCGATGTGTCGCACCGCGGTGGCAAACCGGGGTTCGTTCAGGTCGAGCGCGACGGCAGCCTGCTGATCCCGGACTACCCCGGCAACCGCTTCTTCAACACCTTCGGCAACATCCTCGAAACCGGCCGTGTCGGGCTCGTTTTTCCGGATTTCGACACAGGTGCGGTCTTGCAGTTGACCGGCGCGGCCGAGCTGCTGCTCGACACTGAAGTCACTGGCTTGAACGACACGGTGGCACAGGCCTGGCGAGTGCAGCCCGAGCGCATCGTCTACCGAGAGGCGGCGCTCGCACAGCGCTGGTCGCTGGAGGCGCCGTCGCCGTTCAACCCGTGACGCGCTGCCGTCACACGCCTTGCAGAAACGGGTTGTTCCGAAGGCGATCCCGCGCCAGTGCCACAAAGGCACGCACTTTGGCCGACGCCGATCGTCCCTCGGCATGCACCAGGTTGATTGGCAAGGCCGGTACCGCGTGCGACGCCAGCACTTCGCGCAGCTCACCACGCTCGATGGCATCGGCCACCTGGTAGGACAACACCCGGGTCACGCCCCAGCCGGCGGTTGCTGCGGCGATGGCCGAGGGAATCGACGACACCGACAGGCGCGGCTTGAGACGCGGGGCGCCCTCGCCCTCGAAACGCCAGCTCGCGTCGCTGATGGCGCTGCAGTGCACGATCCGGTGGTTCAGCAGGTCGGTTGGTGTCCGCGGTTCGCCGTGCTCGGCGAGGTAGGCCTCGCTCGCGCAGACCACACTGCGCACCGTGCCGACCGGGGTGGCGATCAGGCTCGAGTCGGCCAGCGCACCAATGCGCACCGCCACATCGAAGCGCGCTTCGATCAGGTTGACGACCTGGTCGAGCCAGACCGCGTCAACACGCACCTGCGAGTGAGCATCGAGGTACTCCAACACCAGGGGCTGCACGTAGAACTGCCCGAACATGGCCGGTGCCGTGAGGCGCAGTTCACCGCGCGGCTCGCGGTGGCTGCCGCGTGCAGTTTCTGTCGCAGCGCCGTAGCGCTCGAGGATGTCACGCGCCTCGCTGACAAAGCGGGTGCCGTCCGCCGTCAGCGTGAGTGCGCGGGTCGAGCGGTGAAACAGCAGCACCCCGAGCTCGGCCTCCAGCTCGCCCAGGATACGGGTCACCGAGGGGGCACTGAGTGACAGCGAACGGGCGGCACCGGCGAGGCTGCCCTCGTCTGCCACCGCGACACACACCTCGAGCGATTTCATCTTGTCCATCGAAACAGCGCCCCCGCGCCCGTCGGTCAGTGCAGCACGAAGGCCGCCGTCGCGGCAGCGAAAGCGAGCACGGCCGCGACCGTGCGCACCCAGTGCCACAGCGCCCACCGCGCCAGGGCTGACGCCAACGCCTCGTCGCTCAGGGTGCGGGCGGCAAAGGCGGCATTGGCGCGCTTGAAAAACAGAAAGAAGGTCGCGAGCGCGGCCAGACAGAGGACGGCAGCCACAGTCCGGTAGGCGTTATCAAACCGGTCGAGCAACGCCGACGCCACAGACAACCAGACCGCCGCGTTGGTGACCGGAAAAAAGAAGCGAAACAGGCGCGGCCCGAAGTCGCCGTGAAGACCGAAAAACGCGCTCGGTGAGAGCGTGCGCCAATAGGGCACGAGCAGCGCGCCCTCGGTCAACAGGCTGCCCGCGTAGAGGCCCAACGCCACGGTTGCCAGCACGTGAAGCCACTCGACAATCATGCCCTGCGCCCCCCGGTGTCACTGACACGCAGTGTACGGCCTCGCACGGCCCGGGCTCCAGCGCGCAGCGTGCGTGCGCACACGCGCCGAAAACCGGTCACACTGTGTGTCCTAGCCCTGGCAGCCCGCGCACGCTCCATGGATTTCATTCCCCGCAACGAAATGCAGTTCCTGTTGAACGACTGGCTCGAGGTGGCGACGCTGGCGGACCGAGACGCCTACCGCGCGCACGGTGTCGACACCTTCGACGCTGTGCTCGACCTCGCCGCCGACCTCGCCCGGGACCACTTCGCCCCGCACTACAAGGCCTCGGACGCAACCGAGCCCGAACTCGACGCCGGCACCGTGCGCCTGATTCCCGCGATCGGTGAGGCGCTCGGCACGTACGCCGAAGCGGGTTTCTTCGCCAGCGCCTTCCCGGAGGCGTTCGGTGGCCTGTAGCTGCCGAACACCGTCGCCACCGCCGCCTTCGCCCACTTCTGTGCCGCCAACATCAGCACTGCCGCCTACCCGATGCTGACCGGCGGCAACGCCCGCCTGCTGCTCGAATGCGCAAGTCCGGCGCAGATTGACGCCTGGGCTCGGCCCCAAATCGCCGGTCGCTGTTTCGGCACCATGTGCCTGTCCGAACCACACGCCGGCTCGTCGCTTGCGGACATCCGCACCCATGCGAAACCGGACGGCTCGGACGCCCTCGGCCAGCGCTACCGGCTGCGCGGAAACAAGATGTGGATCTCGGGTGGCGACCACAGCCTGAGCGAGAACATCGTCCACCTCGTGCTCGCCAAGGCCCCCGCTGACGACGGCACGCAGCTGACGGGCATCCGGGGTATTTCGCTGTTCGCCGTGCCAAAGGTGTTGCCGGACGGCTCCCGAAACGACGTTGCGGTCGCCGGTCTCAACCACAAGATGGGCTACCGCGGCACGGTGAATTGCCTGTTGAATTTCGGCGAGACCACCGGCGCACTCGGTTGGCGCATCGGCGCAGCAGGCGACGGCCTGCCCAACATGTTCCGGATGATGAACGAGGCGCGGATCATGGTCGGCCTCGGGGCGGCCGCGCTGGCGTTTCGTGGCTACACCCAATCGCTCGACTACGCGCGCAATCGACCGCAGGGTCGGCTGGGAGCGGATGCCCGCAACCCCGATGCGCCCATGGTGCCGATTGTCGAGCACGCCGACGTCAAGCGCATGCTGTTGGCGCAGAAGGCCATCGCCGAGGGCGCGCTCGCGCTGGTCCTGTACTCGGCGCGCCTCGTCGATGACATCAAGACCGCGCCCGAAATGGGCGACCGCCAGGACGCCGAACACCTGCTCGGCCTGCTGACACCGATCACCAAGAGCTGGCCCTCGGAGTTTGGCCTGGTGGCGAACGACCATGCAATCCAGATTCACGGCGGCTACGGCTACACGCGCGACTACGACGTCGAGCAGATCTACCGGGACAACCGCCTCAACCCGATCCACGAGGGCACGCACGGCATCCAGGCGATCGATTTCCTCGGCCGCAAGGTGTTGGCCGACCAGGGCCGTGCGCTCGCACTCCTCACGACACGGATGACGGTGACTGTCGATCGCGCGCGCCTGCACCCGCAACTCGATACCTTCGCGACGGCGCTGGCCACCGCGATCGACACCGCGCGCTCGGCGCTGGATCACCTGGCGTCTCGCGTCGAGCCCGAGCGCGCGATGGACAACGCCAGCCACGCACTGTCCGCCTTCGGCCACACCGTGGTGGCCTGGCTGTGGCTCGATCAGGCGATCGCGGCGTTGGCGCTCGGTGACACCCGTGCCAATCAACGCGAGGCCAAGCTGGCAACCTGCCGGTACTTCTTCGAGTGCGAACTGCCCAAGACCGAAGCACAGTGGCGTCTCGTGGCCGAGGCCAACACCGCAGCCGCAGACGTGCCGAGCGCCTGGCTCTGACCGTGACCACACGCCAGGCCTTGCAAGTTCAGTGGGTCACGGCGCCCACGCGATCGGCGAGGAACGCGGCAGCGCGCGCGGCGGTTTCGGCCTCACGGCAGTCGTTGAGGTGCACGAGGTGCTTGTTCAGGTTGGCGCAGCCGTACGCGACCATCGTGACCGTGGACGGAAACGCGTCTGCGAGAAACTGCAGATCCTCGGGACGGTTGAACGGGTCGCCCTCGTAGGCAAACACCAGCGCCGACAGCGCCGGGGCCGACAGCATGCGTACCACCTGGCGCGGACGCACTTCGCCCCGCCACCACGGGAAGGCGGCCGCCTCGCTCCGGCGACCGGCGAATGCTGGCGCGTAGGCGATCGCGGCGTTGAACTTGGCGGGAAACGCACTCGCCGCCATCAGCGCCACCCAGCCACCGGCCGAATGCCCGGCGAGGAACAACCGCTGCGGTGCCACACCGGCGTCGATCATGTCGTCGAGTGTGCGCTCCACTTCCGCGAGGCGGTCGTCCACGTATTGCCCGGCAAAGGCCGCCCCGGGCGGCTCGGTGACGGCTGAACACAGGTAGTAGATCAGCGTCGTCTCGCTCTGCACGGACAGCAACGACGGCGGCACCCGATTCCAGAAGGCACCACAGTCTTCTCTGCGCTGCGGCCGGGTGGTGCCGTGGCTGTAAATGATGACCGTCTTGCTTGCCGGCGCCTCGATCCAGATCGGCGGCCGGTCCCGCAGGTAGTTGCGCGATTTGGGTTGCGCAACCGCCGTGTCTGCGTAGAACCCCGTTACAGGGGCCATGACGCTGCAGCCTCCCAACAGCATCGACAGGCACACCGCGCAAAGCAGCAATAGCCGGTCTCCCGCACCCAGGGGTTGATGAGCCGGCCGCACACCGACGCACTCACGTACCGCCGGTGCGGGAACCGGGACGTCAGCCGAACAGCCTGCGGGTGATGGCCCATCCGTCACAGGGCGGTTGATCAAACGAGGCGAGTACATGGTTTGAGCGTTTTACGCGCCACACGTGACGCTGTCGACCCCAATCACTGCACGCGCACAGCATCGGTCTCACCCGGGCCGACGTCTACGCCATCCCCACCTGCACCTGGTCGGGCAACATGTCATCGGGTCGCGCGTCGATCATCGTCTGGAGCGCGGCCTGCACGTCGGCGTAGTCGGCCTCGTCGAAGCGGTTGACGCACTCGTGCGGGTCGTTGACGAGGTCGTAAAGTTCCCCCGCGCCGCTGATGAGATCGACCGTGAGTTTGTGTGTCCTGGTGCGAACGGTGCGCAACGACAAACCGACACCGGCCCGGGTGGGCAGCAGTTGCCACTCGTTGAACGCGTAGGCCCGCGTTGCGTCGTCGGTCTCGATCAGCGGGCGCACGCTCTCGCCGTGTTGCGTTTGCAACGGCGCGGCGCCGGCGTAGTCGGAGAAGGTCGGACCGAGGTCGAGGGTCGACACCGGGTCATCGACCACTTTGCCCTGCGGCACGCCGGGCCCGCGCCAGATCATCGGCACACGCAACAGGCCGTCGTAGTGCATCGGCCCCTTGAGGACCAAACCGTGATCGCCGAGCCAGTCGCCGTGGTCCGAGATATAGATCACAAGCGTGTTCTCGGCCTGCCCGCTCAGCTCCAGCGCCGCGAGGATCCGACCGACGTTGTGGTCGATCAGTGCGATCTGCCCGTAGGTGTTGGCGATGATCTCACGCAGCTGCTGGTCGGTCTGCGGTGGAATGCGGCTGTACTCCTTGCGGATTTTGGCTGACGCGGCCGACCCCGTCGGTTCCTTGGTCAGCACAGCCTCGTGCCACCACGGGCGACCGGCGAAGTGGCGCTCGCGGTGGGGCGGCAAGTCGACATCAGCCGGATCGTGCAGGCGCGACCAGGGCTCGGGACAATCAAACGGGTGGTGCGGGTCAGGGAAGCTGACCCAACTGCAAAACGGCGTGTCATCGTCGTGCGAATCCAACCAACGAATGAACCGATCCGCTGTCCAGGTGCTGTTGTGCCATTCCGGCGGCAAGCGGGAGTGCCAGGTTTGCGCCGCGCCGTGGGTGTTACCGGCGTTCTCGCCGTACAAACGGTTCTTCTCGTCGCCGTTGCCGTCGGCGTAAAACCAGCGCTCGTAGTGTTGGCCGCGCGGCGGCTTCTCTGGCAGAAAGTAGTTGTGGCCCACCAACATCATCTCGACGTGCGCGAACCCCATGTAGGGGCCGTGCCAGTCGTCGCCGTATTCGTGCGATGAACTGAGGCATTCAGGTGTGCCGGTCGGCTCGAAGGTGTGGTACGTCGAGAAGTGCGCCTTGCCGAAATACGCCGTGTCGTAGCCACCCGCCGCGAGCGCACCGGCAAAGCCGCGCTCGCCAATCGCCGGGCTGAGGTCGATGCCGTTGTCGTGCACGCCGTGGCTGCGCGGCAACAGGCCCGTCAGGATCGACGCACGCGCCGGTTGGCACACCACACACGGCGTGATGCACGACGAAAAGCGCGTGCCCTCGGCGGCGAGCCCGTCGAGGTGCGGCGTCTTGATGCGCCGACCCTCGAAGCCGAAGCAGTCCGCGCGGTGTTGGTCTGCCGAAATCAACAGGATGTTGGGGCGCTTGTCAGACATCGGGGGTTTTCCGGAAGCCAAGGCGCACCACAATCACGACCGCGATGACAATGAACGCAAGCGCCAGGGGGTTGTTGAAAAGGAACCAGGGGTCACTGCCGGTTGCGGCGAAGGCCTGCCGTGCGGTTTGCTCGAGGCTGCCGGCGAGGATGAACGCGATGACAAACGGCAGGACCGACACGTCGAGTCGGCGCATCAGGTAGCCAAGTGCACCGAAAGCCAGTGTCACGTACACCGCGCTGAGCGCCGCCTCTTGCACATAGATCGCGGTGAGGGTCACGAGCAACACACTCGGCATCAGCAGCTGGCGCGGCACACGCGCCATGATCCCCATGTAGCGCATGACCGTGCCGCCCACGGTCCAGTTTGCAAGGTTGGCAATCACCATGAGGGTGAAGAGGCCGAAGGCCATCACCAGCTCGCTGTTGACGCTCTGTGCGTCGAAGCGGAAGACGGAAGGCCCCGGGTTGAAGCCACCGATGCTGTCGGTTGCGAGGATCAGAAACACCGCCGCCGCGTTGCCGGGGATACCGAGTGACAGCACCGGAATCAGGTTGGCCCCCGAGACCGCGCTGTTGGCCCCTTCGGTGGACGCCACACCCTCGGCCAGGCCGGAGCCAAAGCCCGCTTCACCGGGGTTGCGCTTGGCATAGCGACGTTTGCCGGCCGCGTACCCAAGCGTGGCCGCCAGCGTCGAACCCACACCCGGCAGCGCGCCGATGGCGGTGCCGATCACCGCCGAGCGGCCGATGTACGGCAACAGACGCTTGCGCTCGTGCCAGCGCAAGCGCTGGTCGCCCACCTCGCCGACGCGTTGCCGGTCGGCCTCGGCGATGCCCTCGCGCACCATGTCTTCGATCGACTTGAACACCTCGCCGATGATCAGCACCCCGAGGATCACCGCCACCACGGGGAAACCGTTGGCGACACCGTCAAACCCGAGGCTGAGTCGGGGGTAGAAGTCTTCACCGGTGCCGACGTAGGCGACCAGCATGCCCAGGCTCGCCGAGATCAGGCCCCGCGCCGGCGAGCTGCCAACCACGGCGGCGATGAACGCGAGCGACAGGATGATCAGCGCGGTTTTTTCCGGCAGGTCGAGCCAGCGCTCGACGAACACCGCAAGAAAGGGCGCACCGATGAACAGCACC
Source organism: Pseudomonadota bacterium (assembly GCA_039196715.1). NCBI lineage: Bacteria > Pseudomonadati > Pseudomonadota > Pseudomonadota bacterium. The sequence continues at coordinate 45,208 of JBCCUP010000021.1, read as the reverse complement.
ATGTCCGAAAAGGTGTCGCCACTCACGGACGAAAAATGCGCGACGCGCAGCGCCTTGGTGCCCTGCCCGCGCCCGGTCATCGGGAAGCCGTCCTGTGTGGTCAGGAACGCATCCGGGGTGCCCGGTGTGTTGAAGAGGATCGCCGGCACCGCGCCGCCAACGGTCGCACCCTTCATCACGCCGATCAGAAAACCCATCACCGGCAGGAGGGCCGAGGGCTCGTAACCGAAGATCGAAATCAGGATGGGCAGGCTGACCGCCATCGCCATGGGCCCGGCAAGGCCCGGGGTGGCGCCCACCACCACACCGACGAAAAACCCGAGCAGCACCATCACCAACGCGCTCGGAATGCCCCAGCCGAACAGGCTGATCAGCGGATCGCTCGCAAACACCGCGAGCACGCCCGCCCAAATGTATTCTAGTGGCGTCACACGTCACCGTTCGGGGGCAGCAGGAGGTCTTCGAACGGCAGGTCGTAGAGCAGCGCGAGTGCCAGTACCACGGCAAACGCCAGCGCAACGCTGCGCCAGCGCAGACCGCGCTCGATCCAGGCCACCACACCCGCGATGAGCAGCGTGCCACCGAGCAGGTAGCCAAGGTATTTCCAGGGCGCGGTGTCGCGCAACAAGCGGTAAGCGTCGAGGGTGTCGCCGCTCGCCCACACCGCCACCGGGCCGGCCCAGCGCATCACCAGCAGGCACAGCACCACGAGGCCCCCGAAGCGCAACAGAAAGCCGAGGTTTTCGCGGTGTAGCGCACCGCCGCTCCGCCGCCACCACCCCGAAAGGCACAACCACAAGCCCGACACCGCAAGCAGGCCCGCCGCCACCGTAGGTGCAAGGCCGTCGCCGATCACCAGCCGTCGGCGCGCCTTTTCAATCAGGCCGGTCTCGGCGTCCAGCGGGATCCAGATGAACGCCAGCACCAACGCGAACACCAGGCAGACAGCGCCTAGGATGCGGTCGGTGGCTTGCGACTGTTCGCGCGATGACACGCCCGTGAGACCCGAGTACACGCACGGGCCACGGTGGCCCGAGCGCGCTGCAACCGTCTTACTCGGTCGCCGCCATCAGGGCTTCGGAGTCGGCGACCCCGTCGGCCATGAACTGCACCAGCGGCTCGCCTTGCAACACCGCGGCGCCGCCGAAGGCTTTGCCGATGAAGCCACCGGCCTTGCTCTCGGTGTCTTGCGCGATCTCGGCGATCGCCGAGCTGATGGCGCTGGCCGCGTCTTCCGGCATACCGGCGGGGCCGACGAACAGGAAGTATCCGTCCGCGTTGAAGTCCACCCCGAGCTCGGCCATGGTCGGCGCGGTCGGGGAGATGTTCAGCTTGGTGGAGAGGCCGTAGGCGAGGTTGACCATGTCCCCGGCGGCGACCGCCTTGTTCTGGATGCCCGCACCCCAGCCGATGTCCATGTCGCCCGCGTTCAGGCCGTTCATGACCGCCTTGCCGCCGCGCACGCTGATGATGTTGAACTCCACGCCGTGCGCCTCACCGAGCAGGTAGGCGAGGTCGGCAAGCTTGGGGCTCATGACACCGAAGCGGATGGCCTCACCGCCCTTGGCCGCGGCAACCACGTCGGCAAAGGTGTTCCAGCCTTTCTCGCTTTTGGCGACCACACCCATCTGGAAGCCGGCCGTGGTAGTCAGGTAGGTGAAGTCGTCGACCGCATAACCCGGGTTCTCTGCCACGACCATGTTGTAACCGATCGATTCCGTCACCAACAGGCCGATGACCGTGCCGTCGTTGGGCTGGTCCACCATCGCCTTGGCGAGCACGGAGCCGCCCTTGCCCGTGACCTGCTCTGGGATGATCTTCCAACCGTGGCGCGCCTCGAGCTCTTCGGCGATCATGCGGCCTTGGGTGTCCGCACCGCCGCCGGCCGCGAACGCGATCATCATCTTGATCGGACCGGGTGGCGTCCACTCGGCAACGGCGGACGTCGACACGGCCAGGCCCAGCGCGAGTGCGCAGGCAGTCAGCGAACGAAACATGGCAATTCACCTTCTGTGCAGTATGGTGCAGGCGAGTGTCGTGCGGTTTTGTTGACATGTCAACATCGTTCCCTGACATTGACCCCATGAGCGCAACCGCACCATCAGCCGATCGAGCGACGAGGACAACGCAGTGCAACACGCCGGCACCCCTACCACAACGCAGCCCCGGCACGATCTGGCTGGCGAGGCAGGCGACACACCGTCGCCCGAGGCAGTGAGCGCGGCCCACCGCATCCGAAACGCGGTCACCTACCAGCTGTCGCGCACAGTGACCCGGCTGAATGCCCAGGTGGCCAAGCGCTTGCGCGACGAGCACAACATGAGCATCGCCCAATGGCGGGTGCTCGCCATCCTCGCGGACGAGCACGACACCACCTCGGCGGCAATCCGACGCATCGTCGACATCGACAAGGGCCAACTCAGCCGGCTGGTGAGCGCGATGCAGGTGTGCGGTTGGGTCGACGTCGCCGAGGACCCGCTCGACCTGCGCCGCCAACGCATCAGCCTGACCGACGAGGGCCGCCGCGCACATGCCGGTGCCGAACCGATGATGCGGCGGCGACGTCAGTGGCTGGAATCGCAGATCACGGCCGAGGAGAAGGCCACGCTCGTGGCCATCCTCGAGAAGATCAACACAGCCGCGGAAGCCGAGCTCTGCGATGACTGAACGCGCCGGACAAAACCTGCTGGTCATCGTCTCGGACGAGCACCAGTCGCGCGCGATGGGCTGCGCCGGACACGCTTTCGTCAAGACACCCAACCTCGACGCGCTGGCCGCACGCGGGACGCGCTTCGCCAACGCTTACACGCCCTCGCCCATCTGCGTGCCGGCGCGCGCGTCGTTTGCCACCGGCCGCTACGTGCACCGCAACCGGCTCTGGGACAACGCCATGCCCTACACCGGCGACATTCCGGGCTGGGGGCACCGCCTGCAAGACAGCGGCGTCCCGGTGGAATCGATCGGCAAACTGCACTACCGGCACGCCGAAGACAACGACGGCTTCGACCACAAGCACATCCCGATGATGGTGGTGGACGGCGTCGGCATGGTGTGGGCCTCGCTGCGGCGCGAGCACGAGCGCGTCTTCCCGCGCTCGCGGATGCTCGGCGAGTACATCGGCCCCGGCACCAGCCGCTACACCGAGTACGACGCCGCCGTCACCGCCAGGACCCAAGACTGGCTGCGGGCGCGTGCGACGGATGACGCCCCTTGGTGCCTCTACGTGGGCCTGGTCGCGCCGCACTTCCCGTTCGCCGTGCCCCACGACTTCTTCGACCTCTACCCCCCTGGAAGCCTGCCACCGGTCAAGCAACACCCGAGCACCGGCTACCAACGCCACCCGTGGGTCGAGTTGCAGAACGCGCTCATGGACAGCGAGTCGAATTTCACAGACGCAGCCGAACGCCTCGCGGCACTCTCCTGCTACTACGGCCTGACGACGTGGATGGACCACAACGTCGGGCAGATCCTGAGCGCCCTCGAGGACGCCGGGCTCGCCGACAACACCACGGTGATCTACAGCTCCGACCACGGCGACAACGTCGGTGCGAGGGGCCTCTGGGGGAAGTCCAACCACTACGAGGAATCCGTGGCGGTGCCGCTGATTGTCGCCGGCCCCGGCACGCCGGTCGGCACCTGCAACACGCCCTGCAGCCTGCTCGACCTCAGTGCCACGATTGTCGACCACTTCAACGCCCCGACGCTCGACGACAGCCCGGGCGAGTCCCTCTACGAACTCATGGCCGCACCCGCGAATCCCGAGCGCGAGGTCTTCAGCGAGTACCACGCCGCCGGTGCCGTCTCGGGCGCGTTCATGCTGCGCAAGGGCGACTGGAAGCTGATCCACTACGTCGGCTTCGAACCCGAGCTGTTCAACCTGCGCGAGGACCCCGAAGAACTGACCAACCTGGCAGCCGACCCCGCGCACGCCAAGACACTGGCCCGCCTGGACGCAGCGCTGCGCGCCATCTGTGACCCGGAGGCCATGGACGCGCTCGCGCACGCGGATCAGGCAGCCCTGATTGCGTCCTACGGCGGGCGCGAACGCGCGCTCACGCTCGGCGCCCCAGGTGCCACACCGCCGCCGCGGGTCTGACGCCATGAAGATCACCCTGCTCGGCACCGGCTCCCCCGAGGCCAACGCCCGCCGCGCCAGCTCCGGTTACCTCGTGGAGATCGGCAGCGACCGAATCCTGTTCGACTGTGGCGGGGGCGTGGTGGACCGCCTGCTGCAGGCCGGGCGCCAGCCCTCGGACATCACGCACCTGGTGTTCACGCACCTGCACAGCGACCACATGATCGATTACGCGCGGCTGATCCATGCCGCCTGGGACGAAGGCGGCGCGCCCATCGCCGTGTACGGTCCCGCCCCCATCCGCACGGTGCACGAGCGACTCTTCGGCCGCGAGGGCGCGCTCGCCTTTGACCTGATCGCGCGCACCGAGCTCGAGCAGAGCCAACGGGTCTGGGTCGACCGTGGTGGCACCCTGCCGCGCCCCTGGCCCGCGCCCGCCATCACAGAAATACAAGCCGGTAACAGTATCGACGGCGACGGTTGGCGTATCACCAGCGCCACCGCCGCGCACGCCCAACCGCTGCTCGACTGCTTCGGCTTTCGCCTCGAAGCGGACGGTCAGGTGTTCGTCTACAGCGGCGACACTGCGATCACACCCGAGATCGAAGCGTTGTGCCAGGACGCGGACTTCCTGCTGCACTGGTGCTACCGCCTGGATGACGAGGACCTGCACCCGGCACTCAATGCCATGAGCCCGTCGCCGCAACAGATCGCCGCCATGGCGGCGCGCGCCGGTGTGAAACAGGTGGTGCTGACCCACTTCCGCACCCACATGGACGCCGTCGGCCGCCATGCCGTGGCACTCGCCGGCATCGAATCACCGCCCACGGCCATCGCCGAAGACCTGATGCACTTCACACTGGGCGAGGAATCGGGGTAAAACAGCCGGACGCTCGGCACGATCGGCCACGAGGGGAACGGGATGCTCGGCACCATGATGGACGAACCGCTGCTGATCTCCAGCCTGATCGAGCACGCCGCGCTCTACCACGGCGACACAGACATCGTGTCGGTCGAGACCGACGGCAGTCTGTCTCGCAGCACCTGGCGCGAGATCGCCACCAACGCCCACCGACTCGCCGCCGCGCTGGACGCGCTCGGCCTCGGTCCACTCGACCGCTGCGCCACGATCGCCTGGAACAACCGACGGCACCTGGAGATCTACTTCGGCGTGTCCGGCGCCGGCTTTGTCTGCCACACGCTGAACCCGCGCCTGCACCCCGAGCAGATGACCTACATCGTGAACCACGCCGAAGACAAGGTGCTGTTCATCGACAAAGGCTTCGTGCCACAGGTGCGTGCGCTGCGCGACAGCCTGACATCCGTTGAGCACATTGTCCTCATGGGGCCACGCGACGCCGAGGTCGCGGACGAGATCGACGGAATCCTGTACTACGACGAACTGCTCGCTGCGGCCGCTGACGATCACGTCTGGCCGCGTTTCGACGAACGCAACCCGTCGTCGCTCTGTTACACCTCCGGCACCACAGGCAACCCCAAGGGCGTGCTCTACTCGCACCGCTCGACAGTGTTGCACACCCTCGGCGCGAACCAGCCGGACGGCCACGGGCTCTCCGCCCGGGACACGGTGATGCCGGCGGTACCAATGTTCCACGCGAACGCCTGGGGCGTACCCTATGTCGCGGCCGCCGTGGGGGCACGCCTGGTCTTGCCAGGTGCGAATCTCGACGGCGAGAGCCTGGTGGCGCTGATAGACGGTGAACGCGTAACCATGTCGTTCGGCGTGCCCACGATCTGGATGGGCCTGCTGGACGCACTCGAAAAAACCGGCTCCCGGGCTGCGACGATGCAGCGCACCGTGGTCGGCGGCTCCGCGTTGCCACCGTCAATGTACGCGGCGTTTCGCGACCGCTACGGCATCGAGCTGATCCACGGCTGGGGCATGACCGAAGTCAGCCCGCTCGGCACGGCGAATCAACCGCTGGCCAAACACCTGAGCCTACCCGCCGCCGAACGCGAAGCCCTGCGACTCGCCCAGGGCCGTCCGCCTTTCGGCGTGCAACTGCGCGTTGTCGACACGGACCAACGCGCGTTACCGCGTGACGGCGTGACCGAAGGCATGCTGCAAATCAAGGGATACTGGATTGTCGACACCTACTTCAAGGCCGAACAGAGTGCCCTGACCGACGACGGTTGGTTCGACACCGGCGACGTCGCCACCCTCGACCCTGACGGGTTCCTCGTCATCCGCGACCGCAGCAAGGACGTGATCAAGTCCGGTGGCGAGTGGATCTCGTCGGTGGAACTCGAAAACATCGCCATCGCCCACCCGGGTGTCGCCAACGCCGCGGCGATCGCGGCCTACCACCCGAAATGGGACGAGCGGCCCGTGCTGATCGCCGTGGCCCAGCCCGGCGCCGAGCTCACAGAGCAGGACCTGATTGCGCACTACAACGGCAAGGTCGCGCGGTGGCAGGTGCCGGACCGCGTGGTGTTTGTCGACGAGCTGCCCCTCGGGGCCACCGGCAAGGTGCTCAAGAACCGCCTGCGTGAGCGCCACTGGCAGGTGCTGTCCGACGGGGACGTGCCTGCATAACCCACCGAGTCGCACCGGCAGTGTGGTGCCAGCCACACGGGACATCTGGAGACGCCGAACGGCGCAAGACCGGAATCCGTCGTGCCTGTCCGGCGCGTGCCGTCGTCCACTGCCGTTTCGGCGTGATCGACTACAGTCGTGCCAGGAACCCAGACAGCGCCTCGGCGCACGCGGCGGTTTGTTCGATATGCTGGAAATGGCCGCAGTCTTCGAGCGGCACGAATGTCGCGTTGAGTGTTTTTGCCATGGCCTCGGATTGATCAAGCCGGACCATGCGGTCGTTGTCCGAGGCGATGATCAGGGCGGGCACCTGCACCTTGTCCAGTTGGTCGGTCAGGTCGATTTCCGCGCACGCGAAGAAGTCGCCGTAGACCACGTCCTGCCCGGTCTCGAGCATGCGCTGGCGGCCTTTCTCCTTGAAGAAGGCGCCGGTCTTCTTGTACCAGCTGTACTTGATGATGGCATCGACGGTGTTTTCGAAGTCCTGCTGCAGGCCTTCGAGGATGGCCGGGGACACCTGCAAGGTGCTCGCGGCCCCGATCAGGCAGATGCCGGCGAGCCGCGGGTTTTGCCGGATGGCGAGCGACAGTGTGATGGCCGCCCCCATGCTGTGGCCGGTGAGCACGACGCGGTTCAGGTCCAGCGCGTCCATGACCCCCTCGATCGCGTCCACGTAGGCCTCGATTGACGTGGCCCCGGCCCCGCCGCTCTCGCCGTGGCCCGGCAGATCAATTGCGTAAATGGGGTACTGATCGAGGTCCGCGACGTGGCTCGCCGGGGTCAGCCCCATGGCGCGGGTGACGTCATCCACAGACCGCCAGGCTTGCGGCCAATCCTGGTTGCGTCCGCCAGCACCGTGCACGAGCACGACGGTCACGCCGTCATCTCGCGTCGGTGCGCCATTGAACGCATAGGCGATGTCAGCGCCGTTTACTTCGGTTGCAGGCATTTGATCAGTTCCACGGTCTTCGGGTCGGGGTGGGCAAACGGGTTTCTGTAGAGGGCACCGTGGCTCTCGACACCCACTTCGATGTGGCAGTCTGCCTTCGGCCGGGCGACGCACAACAGGATGTACCCCGCCCGGCTCTGCCGCCGGTTGAGCGCCGTGGCGTTCGGCTGGCGGACAGACCCGGACAACAGGCGGGCCGCGCAGGTGATGCAACCGCCGTAGCGGCAGGCAATGGGCAAGGCATGACCCGCGGCTTCGACGGCGTCGATGATCGCCTCGTCTTCACGGACCGCAAGCGGCGCCCATGCACGGTTGCTGAAGGAAACACGGTGCGTGGCGACGTCTTTCACCGGTTTGCGCCTACGGGCACGGCGCTGTCTCGGACACCGAGGTCGCAAACCATCGCATCGCCGCCCCGGTGTCGACTGGACTCAACCGGGTCACACCCAGATATCGGACGAGCAGTCCCCACCGGGGTAACGGGTCTCATGGGCACGCGCAGGCCCGTTCGGCTCCTTGCCAAAATCCACCACGAAGTCTTCGCGCAGCGTCATGCCACCGTTGGTGGTGTCACAGTCGATGATGAACATCTGGCCGCCCTTGTCCTTGATGTCGGGGTAGAACTGGTTGTCCCAGGTGGAAAACAACGAGGTCGTCACGTAGAGGCGCTTGCCGTCGAGCGACAACTGGATCATTTGCGGCGCCCCGTGTATCTCGATACCGCCAACGGTGGGCGCCTTGCCCAGCAAGCCACCCATGAAAATCTGGCCCGTCAGCACCGGGTTGGAGGGATCACTGATGTCGTACTGGCGCAGATCACCGTGCAACCAGTTGGAGAAATAGAGGTACTTGTCGTCCATGGACAGCAGGATGTCGGTGATCAGGCCCGGCATCGGCACCGGGAAATGATCGACATCGATCGGCTCAACATCGATGATCTTTTCGATCACCAGTTCGCCGTTGTCGTCTTTGTACCAATGGTGGATGTTGGAACTCAACGTGGCGCCCACGAAGCCGTGTGTCGAATCCGGTTCATGGTGAAAACGCACTTCCAGCGGGATCAGGCCCTCGCCGCCGAGGTCGACCGATTTCTCGATCTTCTTGGCTTCAAAGTCCCAGAAGTGGATGTGCCGGCCGTACTTGCCTTCGGCGACATCCGCGAGATCAAATCCCGGCATGAACGTGTTGGGTGCCGCCCATTCCGTTGACACCATCATGTTGTGCCGCGGTTGGTACCAGAAGTCGTAGTTGTAGTTCATGCCGGTGATGTCGTTTTCCCATCGCCCGACGATCTCGAACTCCTTGTTGAGGTGTAGAAAACCGCCCGGGCCTTTGCCGTCGGCATCGCCCAACATCGAAACGATGATGTCAGACCCCAGGCAGTGCACGGTGTGGGGTGCACTGAGGTTGGTCTTGCGCTTGATCTCTTCGCCGGAGATCGTCTTGTGGAGCGTCGGGTTGCGCGGGTCGGTCGCCGTGTCGATGATATAGAAATTGCTGGTGCGCACGCCAGGGACGATGAGGTACTTGCGCGACATCGACGCATCCTGGTTGCACGAGGAACAGGCGTTCCAGCCCATGTGGTGCAACTCATCCCCGATCGTCGGCACCTCGCAGCGGCTGATCACCTGCCCGTAGGTGTCGCTGTTTTCATCGACATCGATGGTGGCGATGTAGTCCGGCTTTTCGATGCCGGTGCCGGTGTAGATACAGATGGTGTACACCACGTTTTCTCGCGGTGCCTTGATCGCATCCTGTGGAGACGCGTACCCGGGTCCGGGGCACGCACAGGCCGCGCTTTGCTGGTTTGCTGACATCGTTGTTCTCCACGGAGTTTCGTGACGTACACGGTACAGGGTGCGTTGTCGCCGGCAAACAACCCGTCGTCCAACAGCGTTTGGGCAGTCAGTTTTCGGGCATCGCGAGCATCCGCCAGGTCACCCGGGAAACGCCCCGGAACTGCAACCGATGTCTCGCGGCGTTGCGTGTGCGACACTCGCCCTTGCAAAACGTCCGACGCCCACGACACGGTATCGAATTACGACAACATCGGCAATTCTTCGGCATGACCTCACGCCGGTGAGCTTGAGAAGGCACACGCCGCGCTGGACCGGCAGGCAGCGCAGGACGCGGTGCGGTATCGGGAACAGCACGCAGCGGGGCGCGGCGTGCGTCACCCGGTCACAGGCACAGCTACCACACAAACGAAGCGACCCCGACACCGCTGGCCACAGGAGACACCATGACCCCGCGCGAGGTTGTCCTGGCATTTTGGGACGCGATGCAATCCAACGATTTTGAACGCGCCAGCGCGTGGCTCAGCACGGACTTCGAGGGCCACTGGCCACAATCCGGGGAGCTGACACGGGGTCGGCAGGCCTTCGCCCGAATCAACACCGAATACCCGGCCAAGGCCCGCTGGCATTTTCAGCTCAACAGCATCGTGTGCGAGGGCGCGCGGGTGGTCACCGACGTGTCGGTGACCGACGGCACAACGGCTGGTCGGGCCATCACCTTTCACACGGTTGAGAACGGCCTGATTACGCGGCAAACGGAATTCTGGCCAGACCCGTTCGAGGCGCCGGCTTGGCGCGCTGCGTGGGTCAAGGTGGTGGATGCGCCACCGTTCGGTTGACGGGCTTGAAAAACGGGTGGATCAGTCCTCGGCGATGTCTTCCAGCCAGAGCGCCGGTTTCTCCTCGACGAAGCGTTTCATGAGCGCGATGCAATCGGGGTCGTTGACCACGATGACTTCGACGCCGCGCTCTCGCAGAAAATCCTCGTTGCCGCCGAAGTTGACGTTCTCCCCGACCACGACACGCGGAATCCCGAACTGCACGATCGTGCCCGAGCACATCATGCAGGGCGAGAGCGAGGTGTAGAGCGTCTTGTCGCGGTAGGTCTTCTGGCGCCCGGCCTTGCGCAAACAGTCCATTTCCCCGTGCGCAATCGGGTCGCCGCCCTGCACGCGCTGGTTGCGCCCCTGCGCGATCAACTCGTCACCGCGCGCGAGAACCGAACCGATCGGACAGCCGCCCTCGTCGAAGCCGGCCTTGGCCTCGTCGTACGCCAGTCGCAGGAATCGGGCATCGGTCTAGTTCAGCATGACAGTGTCTCGGCGGATTGGAATCACAGCGGCGGTCCCGACACGGCCCGGCCCTTGCGCGGGGCAGACGGGAGCGAGGACACTGTAACCTTTTCCACACGGCTTCACACCACCATGCACACGCGCACCATCGGGCCGCTCACGGTCTCCGCCATCGGTCTGGGTTGCATGAACATGTCGATGGGGTACGGCGCGGCGGTCGATGCGGACTCGGAGTCTCTGCTAAACGCTGCGTTGGACAACGGGTACAGCTTCCTCGACACCGCCGCGCTCTACGGCGGCGGCCACAACGAGCGGCTGATCGGTCGGGCGCTCAAGCACCGCCGACAGGAGTACGTGCTCGCAACCAAGGGCGGATTCACCCGCACCGCCGATGGCAAGGCCACCATCAACGGTCGACCGGAGGCGATACGCCGCGATTGCGAGGCCAGTCTGAAGCGGCTCGGCACCGACGTGATCGACCTCTACTACGTCCACCGCCTGGACACCGATGTGCCGGTTGAGGAGACCACCGGGGCGCTCGCCGACCTCAAAGCCGCGGGCAAGGTGCGCGCGATCGGCCTGTCCGAAGTGTGCACCGCGAGCTTGCGCCGCGCCCACGTCGAACACCCGATCGACGCCGTGCAGAGCGAGTACTCCCTGTGGTCGCGCACCCCGGAGCACGGTGTGCTCCAGGCCTGCGCCGAGCTCGGTGTCACCCTGGTGCCGTTCTCCCCGCTCGCGCGCGGCTTCCTCGCGGGTTCGTCGCACGACGTGAACACGCTCGCCGAGACGGACCTGCGCGCCACCATTGCACGGCCAAGCTTCGAGCCCGACGCCTTTGCGCACAACGTGGCGCTGCTGACGCCGTTCAACGCGGTCGCCGAGCGGATCGGGTGCACACCCGCGCAGCTCGCGCTTGCCTGGCTGCTCGCACACCGCAACGACACCGGCGCACGCACGCTGGTGCCGATCCCCGGCACCAAGCACATCGACTGGATGCGCGAGAACGCCGGTGCGGGCGACATCGCACTGGATGACGACACCGTCTCCGAACTGGACGCGCTGATCAACGAGGACGCTGTCTCGGGCCAACGCTACACCGATGCCCTGATGGCCAGCACCGATTCGGAACGGGATCGGATCTGAGCCCCCCTTTAGCTGACCCTCCCCGGTCGGCGACCGGGACGCCTGTGTTGCTGGAGCTCGACCGGTCTTTCGCGTAAGTTGGCGGGTTGGACACACTGATCGCCACCATGACCTTTGCCGTTTCCGACGCCACCGTCGAGGCCTTCCAACGCGACGGCGCCGTGCTGATCCCGGGCCTGTTTGACGGCTGGGTCGACACGATCGCCGCCGGCATCGAGCGCAACATGGCCGAGCCCGGCCCCTACGCGGCGGAGAACCTGAAACCGGGCGAAGGCGGCCGCTTCTTCGACGACTACTGCAACTGGCAGCGCATCCCGGAGTTCACCGAGGTGGTTGAACGCTCGCCGGTGGCCTGCGTGGCCGCGCAGCTGATGCGCTCACGCGCGGTCCAGCTGTTCCACGACCATGTGCTGGTCAAGGAACCCGGCACCACCAAGCCGACGCCCTGGCATCAGGACGCACCCTACTACTTCGTCGACGGTGAGCAGACCGTGAGCTTCTGGTCGCCCGTCGAGGCCGTGACCGACGCGACGCTGCGCTGCGTTGCGGGCTCGCACCGGTGGGCGAAACCCGTGCTGCCGGTGCGCTGGTTGGCGGAGGACACTTTCTACCCCGACCCGGGCGCCTTCATGCCGGTCCCCGACCCGGACGCCGAGGGCATGCCCGTGGTCGAATGGGCCTTGCAGCCGGGCGACGCGGTGGCGTTTCACTTCAAGACCTTGCACGGTGCGCGGGGCAACACCAGCGCCAACCGGCGGCGCGCCTTTTCCCTGCGACTGGTCGGCGACGATGCCCGCTACGTCGAGCGCCCCGGCCGCACCTCACCACCCTTCCCCGGCCACGCGATGCAAGCGGGCCAACGCCTGCGCGAAGACTGGTTCCCCTACCTGATCACCGCACCCTGAACGCAACCGAATGGACATAGACAACCGACACTTCGTGGTCACGGGGGCCGCCCGCGGCCTGGGCCTGGCGATCACCCGGACACTGCTCGACCGCGGCGGCCGGGTCACCCTGGCCGACGTCGACGCCGACAGCCTGGCGCGCGCGCGGCGCGCGCTGGACGCCGTTGACCGCACCGCCACCTGCGTGTGCGACGTCAGCGACGAGCACCAGGTCGAGACGCTCTTCAATGCCGCCCAGGCCGCCTTTGGTGCCGTGCACGGCGTGGTCTGCAACGCGGGCATCCTGCGCGACGCCCTCTTGGTGAAGGCCGAGAATGGCGAGGTGACCAACCGCATGTCATTGCAAGCCTGGCAAGCGGTGATCGACGTCAACCTGACGGGCGTCTTCCTGACCGGGCGGGAGGCCGCGTCGCGCATGGTCGCGCACGGCGAGGGCGGCGTCATCGTGAACATCTCGAGCATCAGTCGCGCCGGCAACCCGGGGCAGAGCAACTACGCGGCCGCCAAGGCCGGGGTGGCCGCCCTGACCACGACTTGGGCCGGCGAACTCGCCCGGTACGGCATCCGGTGCAACGCGGTTGCACCCGGCGTTATCGACACCGACATGGTGGCCTCGATGAAAGCCGACGCCCGCGACCGCTTGATCAGCGCGACGCGGGTGGGCCGCCTCGGCACAGTCGAGGAGCTCGCAGACGCGGTGCGCTTTCTGATCGAGAACGGCTTCAACAACGGCCGCGTGCTGGAGTTCGACGGCGGTATGCGGTTGTAACCGCTCGCCCTCAACTCATCGCCCGGACCAGCTTCGAGACCCGCGCCACACCCTCGGCGATGCGGCTGGCATCGATCGACGAGAAGCCGAGCCTGAAGGTGTTCCGCGGCGCGTTGTCAGGGTCGTGGTAGTGCACCGCGCCCGGTTCGATCAACACACTCTGCTCCAGCGCCGCGCTGTAGAGCGCCTGCGCATCGAGCGTGTCCGGCCCCGTGACCCAGAAGGCCGTGCCGCCGAAACTCGGCGCCCGTGACGCCTCGGGCAGGTGCGTGTTCAAGGCATCGCCCAACACGGACCAGCGCTCGCGGTAGATCTTGTGCAAGCGCGTCACCAGCGCATCGTAGTGGCCGAGCGACAGAAACAGGGCCAGCTTCTGCTGGTTGTTGGTCGGCGGGTGCCGGTAGCCAAAGCGGCGCAGGGCACGCAGCTCCCGGACGACGGGCGCCGGCGCTACGAGGTAGCCCACACGCAAGCCCGGCGCCACCACCTTCGAGAGACTGCCGACGTAGATCACGCGGCCGTCGCTGTCGAGGCTCTTGAGTGCCGGCACCGGGTCACTCAGGTAGTTCGTCTCGCTCTCGTAGTCGTCCTCGATCACCACCGCATCGATGTCGCGCGCCTTGTTCAACAACGCCTCGCGTCGGTCGAGCGGCATGGTGGCCGTGGTCGGCGATTGGTGGCTGGGCGTCACATAGATGCTGTCGCAGCCGTTGAGCGCGTCGGAGACGACCAACCCGGCGTCGTCGACATCGATGGGCCTGACTTCGCCGGCGGTCATGCGGAACATGTTACGCGCGTCGGTGTAGCCGGGGTTCTCCATCGCCACAACCGAGCGTGCGCCGTGCAACAGCGTGCTGACCAACATCAGCGCATTCTGTGCACCGAGCGTGATCAGCACCTCGTCCTCGTCGGCAAACACGCCGCGGCGCGGCAGCACGCGCAAGCGGATCTGCTCGACGAGCTCAGCGAGGTCGTGGTCGACACGGTCGCGTGCCCAATCGTGGATCGCCGACACCGAACTCGCCTGCCGGGAGCATTCGCGCCAGTCGTTGACCGGGATCAACGACGGGTCCGGCTGCCCGTAGACAAAGGGGTAATCAAACGCCCGCCAGTTGTCCGGCTTGACAATGTTGCGCAAGCGCGAGGGTTGGATCACGGCCCGGCTGTGCCACTCGACCGTGCACCGGTCGGCGTCCTGCGCCGGCGACGGTGCCCCACCCTGCACCCGCCCGGCGAGGATATCGCGGTTGACGAAATAGCCCTGCCGTTCCCGTGCAATCAGGAAATTCTCGTCGATCAGCTGCTGATAGGCGATCACGACGGTGTTGCGCGAGACCGACAGGTGCCGCGCCAGCACGCGGGAACTCGGCAGCGGTTTCTGCTCCGAAACGCGCCCGTCGAGTATCGCCGCGACCAGTTGCTCGCGCAGTTGGCGCTGCAGGCTCAGCTCGAGCGACGCATCGAGCTGAAACAATTGCCGCCACATCACCGCTTCGTTGTCCATGGTCGTCTCAGTCCCCGCCTGTAGTCACGCGCCGCCCCGCAGCCGCGCCAGGGCCTCGCGGTGCAAGGCCGGTGTGGCCGCTGCCACGACGGTGCCCCCCTGGGAGGGGTCGCCGCCGTCCCAGCTCGTGACGACGCCCCCGGCCGCCTCGATGATCGGAATCAACGCGTAGATGTCGTAGCACTGCAGCCCCGCCTCGACCACAAGGTCCGCGTGCCCCGCCGCCAACAGAGCGTAGGAGTAGCAATCAGCGCCCATCCGCTCCAGCCGCACGGCCGCGGCAACGCGCTCGTACGCCGGCCGCTCGGCCTCGGTGAAGATGTCGCGGCTGGTGCAGAACAGCCGGGCGTCCGCGAGCGACTCGACGTCCGAGCAGGCGAGCGTCTGCGTGTCACCCCGGTGTTGCAGCGTGCCACCCAGGCGGCTGCCACAGTACAGCTCGTCGGTGAAGGGCTGGTAGAGAATGCCGGCCACCGGCCGGCGGCCGTCGCTGAGCCCGACCAGCGTGCCCCACAGCGGCACACCACTGATGAAGGACCGCGTGCCGTCGATCGGATCGACAACCCACGTCAGCCCGGTGGTGCCGGCGGTGTAGCCGTCTTCTTCGCCAAAAAAGCCGTTGCCGGGCAGGGCTGACGCCAGCGCGGCCCGCAACTGGCGCTCACAGGCGCGGTCTGCCTCGGTCACGGGGTCGAATCCGTCCGCCAGTTTGTTGTCGATCGCCAGTTTTTGCCGGAAATGGCGCAGGGTCACCGACGCCGTGTCGGACACGAGCGTGCAGGCCACGCTCGTCATCTGTGCGAGCGTGGTGTCGTCCAGCGCGACCTGATCCGAACTCAGAAACGGTAAACTCATGATTTAATTGATATTATTGATCTGCGCATCGGCAGACTCACAAAACCGTAATATATCATTCGACGAAAACGCGGCCGTTGGTTTTATCTGTGCTAAACCCCTATGGTCCGTCCAAACGGACCGGGTCGCCAAGACCACTTCGACACAGTCGCCGCGGCGCATCGGACACGACGCCCGCACAGACGCTTCCGAGTCCACAGCCATTGGGCTATCAGACTCCGTAACCTTGCGAGTTACCGAGGTCGAGCACGGATGCTCCACCTTCGCAAGGCGACACCCCGAACCGGGGCTGTCGACTTCTCATAACTGACCGTCGTTGCCTACGGCTTCGCCCAACCCGGGCGGCGCTACTCTGTGTGGCTGTCCCACGTTGCCGGAGCCCTCCCATGCCAGTGTCCTTGCCCAGTCACGCCCGTGCGGTTGTTATCGGCGGCGGTGTCGCCGGCGCGAGTGTGCTCTACCACCTCGCAGAGATGGGGTGGACCGATGTGGTGTTGCTCGAGCGCCAACAGCTGACCTCGGGCACCACCTGGCACGCCGCTGGGCTCATGGGGTCGGTGCGTACGAACGAGCCCCATTCGTTCATGGTCAACTACACCCGCGAGCTCTACAAAAAGCTCGAAGCCGAGACCGGCCAGGGCACCGGATTCAAGCAGGTTGGCTCCTTGAGCGTCGCGTCGGATGCCGAGCGCTTCGAGGAATACAAGCGCGCCGTCGACAGCGCCAACGCCTTCGGTGTCGAGTCCCACCTGATCACGCCGAGCGAACTGAAAGACCTCTACCCGCTGATCAACACCGACGATGTGCTCGGCGCCATGCACTTGCCACTCGACGGACAGGTCGACCCCTCGGGCGCCACCAACACGCTGGTGCGCGCCGCACGCAACCGCGGCGCAAAAATCTTCGAGGGCGTGACCGTCACCGGAGTGACGACGGCGGGTGGGCGCGTCAGCGGTGTCGACACCACCGACGGGCACATCGCGTGCGAGGTGGTGGTCAACGCCGCCGGCCTCTGGGCACACGAACTCGGCAAGCTCTCCGGCGTCAACGTGCCGCTGCACGCCTGCGAGCACTTCTACGTTGTCACCGACAAACACCCCGATATCCCAAAGGACCTGCCCGTGATGCGCGAGCACTCGGCAGAGGCCTACTTCAAAGAAGACGCGGGCAGCCTGCTGATCGGCGCCTTCGAGAAAAAGGCCAAACCGTACAAGGTCGCCGACATCCCGGCGGATTCGGCGTACCTCGAATTGCCCGAGGACTGGGACCACTTCATGCCCATTCTCGAGGCCGCGATGCACCGCGTGCCACTGTTGGAAAACCTCGGCATCCGCAAGTTCTTCAACGGCCCCGAGAGCTTTACGCCCGACGACCAGTTCCACATGGGAGAAGCGCCGGAGTTGCCAGGCTACTTCATGCTCGCGGGTTTCAATTCGGTCGGCATCCAGACCGCGCCGGGTGCCGCAAAGGTGCTCGCGGATTGGATCGCAAACGGCAAGCCTGCCTTCGAGGTGCTGGCCAACGACCCCGCGCGCAACCCGACGTACAGCAACAACACGGTCTACCTCGGCGAGCGCGCATCCGAGACCCTGGGCCTGCTGTACGACCACCATTTCCCCTACCGCCAGTTCGCGTCCGCGCGCGGCGTGCGCCGCTCGCCCATCCACGCCGAACTCAAGGCGGCCAACGCCTGCTTCGGCACGATTGCCGGCTTCGAGCGCCCGAACTGGTTCGCGCCCGAGGGCGTGACTCCAGTGTACGAGTACAGCTTCGGCCGCCAGAACTGGTTTGACTACAGCGCCGCCGAACACGCCGCCGTGCGCGAGCGCGTCGGCCTGATCGACATTTCGTCGTTCGGCAAAATCCGCGTGCAGGGCCGCGACACCTGTGCCCAACTCAACCGGATTTGCGCCAACGACGTTGACGTGTCGGTCGGCCGCATTGTCTACACGCAGTGGTGCAATGCCCACGGTGGCATCGAGGCCGATGTCACCGTGCAGCGCCTTGGCGAAACCTGCTTCCACGTGGTCTGCCCCGCGGCGACCACCAACCGCGAGCTGCGCTGGTTGCATCTCAACATCGACCCGGCCAGCCATTGCACCGTCACCGACGTCACGGGCAACGAGGCCGTCTTCGCGGTCATGGGCCCCGACAGCCGCACGCTCCTCAGCGCGCTGACCCCGAGCCCACTCGACAACGACAGCTTCCCGTTCGGCACGGTACAGACGATCGACATCGGCTATGCACAGGTGCGCGCGGCCCGCCTGACCTACGTCGGCGAGCTCGGGTGGGAGCTGCACATGCCGTGCGAGGTCGCGGGCCACGTGTTCGAGACGCTCATGGCATCACCCCATGCGCCGACGCTGGTCGGCATGCACGCCATGGATTCGCTCCGCATCGAAAAAGGCTACCGCCACTTCGGCCACGACATCGGTGAAGTCGACACGCCACTCGAGGCCGGGCTTGGCTTTGCCGTTGCCTTTGACAAGCCGGACTTCATCGGCCGCGATGTGTTGCTGGCGCAGCGGGAAGAACGGCCACTCAAGAAACGCCTGGTGCAGTTCCAGTTGCAGGACGCTCAACCGCTGCTCTACCACGCCGAGCCGATCCTGCTCGACGGCAAGATCGTGGGGTACACGAGTTCCGGCAACTACGGCCACCACCTCGGCGGCGCGATTGCGATGGGCTACGTGAAACTCGATGAGCCGGTCACCGCAGAGACGGTGAACACCAGCAACTGGTCCATCCGTGTCGCGGGCCGGGACATCGCCGCCACGGCCTCGTTCAAACCCCTCTACGACCCGAGCAACGCGCGCATCCGCGCCTGAGGGACCGCGCGCAGACCGGCCTCCGGGCGCGCGCCGAGGCCGGAGCACATCGGTGCACGCCGCGGCGAGTCGCCCCACGGCGCGCGTCTACACTTTGCGGGTGTCTTTGCGCACGGGCGCCCGCATGCCTTCCCGAAATCAGTTCGCCGTGGTCACGGTGTTGCTCGTTGCCGCGCTGCAGCTGCACGCCTGGCTGCGGCCCGACAGCCCAGCGTGCATCGATGCCGGTGACACACTTCAGGTGTGCGCGCTGAGCGACATGCAGAAGGTGGCCCGACACGCGCGACCGCGCGCCGAGCACGCCGACTACCGGTTGACCGACAACCAGACCATCCGCCTCCACTCCGCCCGCAACGAAACCGTCGCGTTTCAATTGCTCCTGCGGTCGCAGCGGAAATCGCCGCCGCCGGTGTCGGTTCGCTGGGACCGGTTCAGCCGTGAAGGCGAGACGACCGAGCACCAGCCGCAGGTCGAGCTGTTCCAGGCGCACTACCACCACGTCGCCAACGGCGGGTACCGCTGGGGACCGAAATCAGCCGTGCTGCCCTGGCCTGCCGACTACCCCGACGCGCTGGTGCCAGCGACCAGCGGCTGCCTCGGCGACCGTCAACCGCTGTTTGACACCATCACACCCGCGCCGGCGCGGCGGCACAACGCGCTGGTGTGGATCGACATCCGCACGGCCACCGACGCACCCGCAGGGCGCTACCGGACGCAGGTCCACCTCGAGCAGAACGGCGAGGTGATCGCCTCGGTGCCCGTGGACATTCAGGTCTGGCACGCGACCTTGCCTGCGACCCCGACGATTGATGCGGTCGGTGAGCTCTACCGCACCTACCGGCTCGAGGGTGCGGGCGAGGACCCGTCGAGCGCGGACTGGCAGCGCATGAGTCAGTGCTACCAGCAGCTTGCGCACCGGCACCGGGCGGTGTTCCTCGAACGCTCGCCCAACAAACCGGAGAGCGACGCCGACTGGGCACACTACACGGACACCTGGGGTCCGGCGCTGGACGGCAGCCTGTTCACCGAGGCTTACGGCTACACCGGCACCGGCTACGGCACACCGGTCTCGGTCTGGCGCACGCCGTGGCCCCAACCCTACGACGTCAAACTGGACGGCCCGCTGAGCGACGCGGAGGTGACCCGCTACACCGCGATGGCGGCCGAGTGGGAGCAACAGGCGACGGCACGGGGCTGGACCGCGCCGTGGGTGTTCGCGTACGTCTTCGACGAAGTGGACGGCCCCAACGACGAAGACACCGGTATCGCGCGTGACGACCTCTACATCGCCATGACCCATGCCCAGATGCACCGCGTGCAATCGGCGATCGACCGCGGCACGGCGTCCCTCGACATCGATCTGATGTGGACCAGCCACAGCAACCCCGCCACCTGGCAGGGCCGCGACAATCTGGATCTGCAGGGTACGATCCGACACTGGGCACCGAACGCGCACGCCTACGACCCCGCGTTTCTGCAAGCCCGCGAGGCGCTCGGCGAGACCACCTGGTTCTACCACAGTGGCCACCCGGCCGTGGGTGCGCACAGCATCAACGCCTCGGGTATCGACATGCGCACCTGGGGCGTCATCGGGGCGCGCTACGGCGTGTCCGGTCAACTGATGTGGGCAGTCAACCTCGGCAGCGACGCGCGGCCCTTCGCCGAGCCGATGTACAAACCCGACGAGGACCGCTTCGGCAACGGCGTGCTCGTCTACCCCGGGAATCAGCTGGACAAGATCGGCTACCCGGTTGTGCCCGGACCGATTCCGAGCGTACGCCTGAAGCTGTGGCGCCGCGGGTTGCAGGACGCCGACCTCATTCAGCTCGCCCGGGCACGCGCGCCAGCCGAGACCGATGCACTGGTCAACGCCCTCGTGCCCTCGGCTCTGGCCGACGCCGTCGCCGAGGGCGGTGGTCCACAGTGGCCGACAGACCCCGCGCGCTGGACCGATTTCAAACGTGCGCTGCTGGCGCTGGCGAGCCCGTCAGCACCGTCCGAGTGACCGACGCGTCAGTCGCTGACTGCCGCGGTCGTGTTGGGTAGCTGCACCTCAGGCGGTATCGCAGCGCCCTTGTAAAACACACTCGACACGGAGCCAACGTTGAAACCGAACTTCTTGAGTTGCGTGTTGTTGTACATCACGTCTTCAGACACGGCGTGGAAGCGGTCGACCACGCTCAGCACCAGGTCCATACCCCGGTACTGGACCGTGAGCGCGTAGCGCAGGACACCGTCCGGCCCGCTCACCTCACCGGTCGCAACACCCTCGACGTCGCCGGCGCGGCCGCGGTACTCGCCGTTGGCCAGCCGCTCGATCTGCCAGACACGCTCCAACACCTCACCGTCGTCAAAGTGCAGGATTTCATCGAGCGTGAGCTCACCGGTGCGTTCATCCCAGGTGCCGACAATCTCGGCCCAGAACCGACGGATGACCTCACCGCCCCGGTTGCGCACAAATCCCCGGGCGTGGATCGGCCCCTGGAAGAAGTGCTCAAAGCGAAACGGATCGATTTCCGGCTCGTTGGTGTGGGCAGCACGTGCCGGCGCGGAGAGCACCGACAGGCACATAAACGCAATCGCGACGTAGGCAGACAGTGTTTTCACGGTGATTTTCACAGAGCGAGCGCCCTGTGACCTCGTGTTCGTGTTAAGAGTTTCAATTGCAGCCACATCAATGCGCCCCAGGACACGGCAATCACGGCCCAGGCGACGGCGCCGCTGCCGACGCCGCCCCCCACCGAGCCCGCGCCGAGGCCCACCGCCGCGGCGTAGGCCAAGGTGCCGGAGACCATTCCGACAGGCACCTGCACCGGCTCACTGAGCTTCGCCATCCAGTGCATGCCCCGTTGCAACACCAGCGCAAACTGCACCCAGAGCAACGCGAGCCACACCGGCATCACCGAGTTGCCCATTTCGAGCACGCCGGCAAGCACCAGTGCCGCATCGCGACCGATGCCGAGCAGCGCCACGGCCACCACCGTGGCCAGCACCGCGCGTGACGGCCGCACCACAGCGAGCGAGGCCGCGATCACCACGAGCTGCGGTAGCAGCCACGGGTCGCCCCCGACCACCGCCACGCCCCAACCGAGCTTGAACAGGATCAGGTTGAGCCAATCACGTCGCTCCATCGCCCGCGCCCCCATCGGCTGATTTGTTCGCCACCAAATGCACGGTGGATATGGCCTGCTCGGCAAAACCGCCTTCGCAGTAACTGAAGTAATAGCGCCACAACCGGTACATGCGCTCATCAAAGCCGAAGCTCGACACCGTGTTGCGGGCCGCGATCAGCTTGTCGTGCCAGACCCGCAGGGTCTTTGCATAATGCAAGCCGATGTCATCGACACTCGAGACCCGCAGCGCGGTGTCACGGTTCATGATGCGCTCCATGGCGCCGAGTGAGGGCAGGAAGCCGCCCGGAAACACGTAGCGCTGAATGAAGTCGGTGCTGCGCCGGTAGTCGTCGTAGTAGGCGTCCGGGATCGTGATGGCCTGGAGCACGAGGCGCCCGCCCGGCCGCAGCAGGTCATTGCAGGTCTTGAAGAAGGTCGGCAGGTGCTCTTCGCCCACGGCCTCGATCATCTCTACCGAGACGATCTTGTCGTAGCGCCCGGTCAGGGCCCGGTAGTCACTGTCGAGCAGGTGCACACGCCCCTCGAGTCCCGCCCGCGCAATGCGGGCTTTGGCAAACTGGAACTGCGCCTGCGATATCGTGGTCGTGGTCACCACGACGTCGTGGTGCTTGGCAGCGTACTCGGCCAGGCCGCCCCAGCCAGTGCCGATCTCGAGCACGTGGTCGCCCGGCTGAAGATCGAGCAGCTCGCACAGGCGGGCAAGTTTGTTCTGCTGGGCCTGCGCGAGCGAGTCCGAGTCGGTCTGGAACAGCGCGCTCGAGTACATCATCGACTCGTCCAGAATCGTCTCGAAAAAGGCATTGCTGATGTCGTAGTGCGCGCTGATGTTCCGCTTCGACCCGGCAACCGAGTTTCGACGCGCCCAGTGCCACAACCGGTGAAGCACCCGCCCGGTGCGTGCCAGTCCCCCGTTCATGGTGCGCATGGTGTTGCGGTTGAGCACGAAAAGGCGCACCACGGCGGTGAGGTCGGGCGTGTCCCAATCCCCCTCGAAAAAGGCCTCGCCCGCCCCGGTGACGCCAGACCGCAGCACGCGCGTGTACGCCGCTTCCCGATTGACCTCGATGGTGGCGCTCGGCCCGTCTAGCGTTCCGCCAAAAACGTGCCGCTGCGGGCCGTCGATCAGGGTGAGTCGACCCACGCGTATTTCACCGAGCAGCTTCAACACGAGCCGTCGGGCCAGATTTAACCGGGGTTGCATTTCAACTGCAGCTGTTGCTCGCATCTCTGTCATCGCGTTCTCTCCAATCAGCGCGGGTGCGGTACGTATTTCACACCCTTTCGGTACAAGTGCATGGCTTGCCAGTAGATCGCAGCCATCACCTGCAAACACACCGCGGGTGATCGAATCAAGGCCAGCGCACAACGCCAACCGGTTAGGGGTTTTCTGTCCAGCACGAGCGTGGCATCGAAGAGCTTGTCGTCGGCGTGGTTCTCGATGTGCACGCAGAGCCGCTCGCGCAGCTCGGTGAATCGCCAGCGGTAGAGCTGGTCCATGTCCATGAAAGGGGACACGTGAAAGGCTTTGGGCGTCGGCGCCAGCTCGCGGTAGTTGACCAGGTAGCGGTGCCGCTCACGCCAGGGTGTGTTGCTGACTTCAACCAGAATGCTCGACAGCGCGCCCTCCGCGTCGTGGCAGTAAAAGAAATTCACCGGACTGAAGTAGTACCCGAGGCTGCGCGGCAGACCAAGAAACACCACCCTGCCCCCGTCTCGCTCACCACCCAGGGTTTCGACGGCATCCCACACCCGATCGCGCGTCAACTCGCCGTCGAGGTAGTCCGACTGCCGAATCGACATCAGGCCGAAGCGGTCCACGGCAAGCAGCGGCCAACGGTCGAGGGTGGGCAGGTCGTCGAGATCAATCGCCAGCGCGAGTGCACGGTAGCGAAACCGGTGCAACACCGGTGCGAAGCGTCGGTGCCGCACCCAGCCGGTGTAGAGCGCGCTGTTCATACGGAGCATCCAAGTTGTTCGCAGACGTCGAGCGCACTGCGCACGCCGTCCTCGTGGAAGCCGTTGTACCAGTACGCGCCGCAGTAGTGGATGCGGTCGACGCCACAGATGTCGCCCCGTTGGGTCTGGGCGGCGATCATGTCGACGCCGAACTGCGGGTGCGCGTAGCGGTACTCGCCGAGGATGCTCTCCTCGCGGATGGCGTGGTTCGGGTTGAGCGTGACGCAGAACTGCGGCGCATCGGCCGGCAGGCACTGCAGGATGTTCATGCTGTAGGTCACCGAGGGCGGCGTTGCCTCGTCGGCGCCCAAGCGGTAGTTCCAACTCGCGCGTGCGAGTTGTGTCGCCGGCAAGGCGGTTTCGTCACGGTGCAGGATCACCCGGTTTTCCCGGTAGGGAATCGCTTCGAGCACCCGTTGCTCAGCCTCGGTGGGAGCGTCGAGCAGGCCGAGCGCCTGGTCGCTGTGGCAGGCCAGCACGACGCGGTCGTAGTCCGCGCGCTGACCCGAGTCGGTCACGAGTTGCACGCCGTCGTCGCTGCGCGCCACGCGTGCGATACCCGACCCGACACGGATGTCGCCGCTGATCGACTCCGTGAAGTGCGGGATGTAGGACGACGACCCGCCGACCAGCGTGAACCACTGGGGCCGGTTGACGAGGTCCAGCAGCCCGTGGTTCTCGAAGAACTGCAGAAAGAACGGCAGCGGGTACTCGCGCACGTCGGCGAGCGAAGACGACCAGATGGCCGCCCCCATCGGCAGCAGGTATTTGCGGGCGAGGTCATCGCTGAAACGGCCCTCGCGCAGCAGATCACCGACGGTGAGGTCGGTGCTGATCGGCGCCGTTTCGGCGAGACGCGCCTTGGCAACCTTGTTGAACCGCGCAATCTCGAGCAGGAAACGGTAAAACGCCGGCTTGAGCAGATTGCGGCGGTCGCAGAACAGCGAGTTGGGGGTGTGGCCGTTGAACACCCAGCCGTCGACCGGGTCGGTCACGCTGAAGCTCATCTCGGTCGGCTGGTAGGCGAGACCGAGGTCGTCGATGATCTTCCTGAACCGCGGGTAGTTGCGGTCGTTGAACACGATGAATCCGGTGTCGATGGCGAAATCGCCCTCCGGCACCGACACCGGAATGGTGGCCGTGTGGCCACCGAGCCGTGGCTCGCTCTCGTAGAGATCGACGTGGTGCCGGGTCGAAAGGCGCATTGCGCTGACGAGACCGGAGACACCCGACCCCACCACGGCGATGCGCTGGCCATCGCGCTGTGTTGCACTGTGCATCAGGCCATCTTCCTCGCCAGCGCTACGCGCCAGCCGGTCGGCAGCCGACCGAGTACACGCAACATCATGCAGAACAGCCAGGGCGCACAGACGTGCGCCCTGCCTCGGTCGAGCCCATCGCGGATCGACGCCGCGGCCTGCTCGGCCGAGATGATCATCGGCATCTTGAAGGTGTTCTTGTCGGTCAGCGGCGTCTCCACGAATCCCGGGCTCACGAGGCTGACGTGGATGCCATCGGCGGCCAGGTCGGCGTCGAGCGAACCCGCCATGTACGCGAGCGCCGCCTTGCTGCCGCCGTAGGCTGACGCCCGACTGAACGGCAGGTAGGTCGCCATCGAGCCCACGATCGCGATTCGGCTACCACGTTGCAAGCCCGGCAACACCCCCTGAAGGCAGTTGGCCGTGCCGAGAACGTTGACGCGCATGACCCGCTCGACCAGCGCAGCGTCGAACTGGCGCGCATCGTCGATGTATTCGCAGGTGCCCGCGTTCAAGACAACGAGGTCCCAGGGCGTGTCCACACCGCCGAGTGCCGCCACGCAGGCTTCGCGGTCGGCCACATCGAACTCGAGCACGGCGCAGCCCGTCTCCTCCGCGAGTGCATCCAATCGGCTGCGGTCGCGGCCGCAGGCGGTCACCTGCCACCCGTTCACGGTGTATTCGCGCACCAGGGCCGCGCCGATGCCGGAGCTCGCACCGGTGACAAGAACCTGCTTCATCCGCCCTCCTGCTTTTGAGCCAACGCACGGCACCGCCGACCACAGGCACGTGCTCGTACAACATGGCACCGAGGTCGAGGTAGTCGCGGTGGTAGTGGATGCGATCGCCAAAGCGCACGTGGGTGGCACCGTCGAGGCTCAGGGGCGTGCCGCCCGCGAGCCGGGGGTGTGCGTAGTGCATGGTCCATTGCAGCCAGGCGCTGTTGTCCGGCAAGCACTGCACGGCGGAGAAGCTGAAACGGCACTCGGTGATGTTCTGTGCGGTCCGCGCCAGGTAGGCTTGCAAATCGCTCAGGCCTTCGATGCGGTGCACGGGGTCCTGGAACACCACATCGTCGCTGTACACTTCGGGCACGTCGGCCAGCATCTCTCGACCGAAGTGCGCGTACATCGCCTTCAGGCGCTGCACTGCGGGCGGTTCGCCGACAGGTGATTCGTTATGATTTTGCGACTCCACGGTGCGCGGTCTCCGCGTATTCCTCTTTGACTGATTTGCATTGTGAGTGAGCCCATGTCAACGCAACGTGAAGACCTCGCGACACCACTGGACGGTCAGGGACTGCTCGGCACCCTGTTCCGCGTGCACATCCTGCAAATGCTGTTCATCAGCGTCATCACGGCACTCGGTGTGTACGTGGCGGCCATCGTTGTCGAGAAGGTCATGGTGCGCACGGCACTCGAAAAGGAGGCTGCACACTTCTGGGATGCGCGCTCGCACGACGCCTCACACCCGGCGCCGAACACGGCAAACCTGCTCGGCCACCTGTCCCCCGTCGCGGAGGCCACCGAGTTCGCTGAGGCCCCACTCGGATTCCAGCGCTGGCAACGCGCGGACCTCGACACGCTGATCCACGTGTCCACGGAAGCCGGGCAACGGCTGGTGCTGGTGTTCGACGAGCAGAGCGTGCGGCGCTTGTCGTTCTACTTCGGCGTGGTGCCACTCAGCCTGGCGCTGGTGGTGATCTACGCCTCGGCCTGGCTTGCCTACCGGTACTCGGCCCGCTTCCTGTCACCGGTCACCTCACTCGCCTCGACCATGCGCCACTTCAATCTCTACACCCAGAAGCTCGACGACCTGCGGCTCGACGCCTACACCCAAACCAACCAGACGCACGAGGTGCGCACACTCGCGGGCGCGCTCAAGGCCTTCACATCGCGGTTGCAACAGCAGATCGTGCGCGAACGCGAATTCACCCGCGACATCAGTCACGAGATCCGCACGCCGTTGGCCGTCGTATTGGGTTCGCTCGACCTGCTCGATGCCAACCCGGACCACGACAAGCGCACACGCGCAATCAGCCGCATCCGCTCAACCTGCCAGGACATGCTCTCGACCATGGAGACGCTGCTGCTGCTGGCGCGCGAGGACGCAGAGCCTGGCACGGGCAACACCGTAAGTCAGGACTGGCTCAATCGCCTGGTCGAGCAGGTGTCGAGCACACACAACCCCGAAGGCCACGTGGAGATCTCGGTGGACGTGCAACAGCCGATCGCCGTCGAAGCGCCTCGACAGGCCCTGGCGATTGTCATCGGCAACCTGCTGCGCAACGCCTGCAACTACACGCCCGAGGGCCGCGTGCGCATCTCGATGATGCACGACCGCGTGGTGATCACCGACACCGGTCCGGGCATGAGCTTCGACACCTTGTCGCGCATACAAGCGCCCTTTGCCCGTGAATCAGATGCCGCCGCAGGGCACGGGCTGGGCCTCGACATCGTCAAACGGGTTTGCGAACGCTTTGGCTGGTCGCTTCACTGGCAGAGCCACCCCGGACAGGGCACGGAAATCAGCGTGGTGCTGTCGGCGGTGGAACCAACCTGACCCCCACGCCCTTGACCGTTTCGATCATCGGCACATCGAAAGGTTGATCGACCGCACGCCGCAGGTTGTAGAGGTGACTGCGCAGCGCGTCGGTGTCCGGCAGGTCGTCACCCCAGAGCGCGTTGAGCATGGCCGCACGAGACACCACAGCCGGTGATTCCCGCAGCAGCAGGTGCAGGAGTTTGAACCCCACCGGCGACAGCTTGATGCGTTGACCGGCGCGGGTGACCCGGTAGGACGCGGTGTCGAGCTCGAGATCGCCGACGCCGAGCGTGGGTTGCGACCAGACGCCGCGGTGCCGGTTGGTGACCGCGCGCAAGCGCGCCACCAGTTCCCGCTGCTCGAAGGGTTTGACCAGATAGTCGTCCGCACCGGCCTCGAATCCGTTGAGCTTGTCGTCGAGTTCATCACGCGCGGTCAACATGAGAATCGGCACGTCCCGCACGCCGCTGCTGCGGATCGCGCGGCACACGTCGAGGCCCGAGAGGCCGGGCAAGCCGACATCGAGCACGATCGCATCGTAGCGGTTCTCCTGCGCGAGCGTCAGGCCTGCGTTTCCAGTCGCCGCGTAGTCGCACTCGATGTCCTCGTTCTCGAGGTAGTCGATCAGCGTCTCAGCAAGCAGTCGGTGGTCTTCGACAAGCAGAACCAGCATGGGGACTCAACCGCACCCGTGGGCGTGTGCAGTGGACTCTAGCACGGGGGATCGACAAAACGCCGTGACAAAAAAAACGCGCCCGGTGGGCGCGTTTTTCCGATGTGATGCCGCGCTGCCCGGGTCAGGCCGCCGCCTGGCCCGCGTCGCGTGTCGGCCCGTCGGCGTTGATCTGGTCGATGAGTTCCGACAACACGGCCTCGGCCTGGTCGTTCGCCACCTGACAGGTGCCCGCCGCCTCGTGCCCCCCGCCGCCGTAGCGCAACATCATTTCACCCACGTTCGTGGCCGAGCTGCGATCGATGATCGACTTGCCGGTCGCGAACACGGTGTTCTGCTGCTTCAGGCCCCAGAGCACGTGAATTGAAATGTTGGTCTCGGGGTAGAGCGCGTAAATCATGAAGCGGTTGCCCGGCCAGATGGTTTCTTCGTCGCGCAGGTCGAGCACCACGAGGTTGCTGTGCACGCGCGCGCAACGCGCGATCTGCGCGGTGAATTTCTCGCTGCACTCGTGGTAGAGGTTCGAGCGCTCCAACACATCCGGCAGCGCCATGATCTGTTCGATCGACATGGTGCTGCAGTGATCGATCAGCTCCATCATCAGCGCGTAGTTGGAAATCCGGAACTCGTGGAAGCGGCCCAACCCCGTGCGCGCGTCCATCAGGAAGTTCAACAGGTTCCAGCCCTCGGGTGCGAGAATCTCCTCGCGGCTGAACTGCGCCGAATCGCCCTTGTCGACCGCCGCCATCATTTCGTCCCACTCAACCGGGAACGCCTCATGACCGCCGTAGTGACGCCAGACCACCCGTGCAGCGGACGGCGCTTCGGGCTCGATCACATGGTTGCTCTGCGGCGCGTCAGCACGCAGCAACTCCGAGGAGTGGTGATCGAAACACAAGTGTGCGCCAGGCACATACGGCAGGTTGGTGGTGATGTCACGCGCTGAGATGTTGATCTTGCCGTCTTGCATGTCCTTCGGGTGAACGAAGGTCACGTCGTCTATCAGGTCGAGGTGCTTCAGCAGCACGGCACAGATCAATCCATCAAAATCACTGCGGGTCACCAAGCGAAATTTGGTGTCGGCCATCAACATCGTCTCCGGAATCGGCGTCATCACCCTTTTCATCGGCGGTCCACGGGCAGTCTTGACCCCGAAACCCGGAAATCCGATTTTCAATCGTATACAGACATTATTGCGGTACTGAACCCCGTGGACCGGGTGCGCCACACCTCACCCTTCCGGCTTGTCACGCACGCCGTGGCAGCGTAGAAAGCCGCGGGCCGGTGGCCCCGGGCCGCCAACGTGTGCGCGGCGCACGCCCGGTGTGCGGTTGAGCTCCGAGCCGGGAAGTCCCACCATGGCGGTACACGGCCAGGTCGGCCAGCGCTGAGGGACGCACATGAACATGATCGGAACACTGGGCAAGGTCGCGATGGGCGTGATGGTGGCCCGCGGTATCGGCAAAATGCTCAACCGCCGCAGTGCGACACCGTCGGGCGGCTCGAGCGGCGGCCTCGGCAGTGTGCTGGGCGGCGCGGCCGGTGGCAATGCCGGCAGCCCCGGTCTCACGGATGTGCTCGGCAGCGTGCTCGGCGGTGGCGGATCCAGCGGCGGCGGCCTGCTCGGCGGGGTCCTGGGTGCGGTGCTCGGCGGCGGCCAGGGCCGGGCAGCCGCCGGTGGCTCGGCCGGCGGTGACGGCCTTGGCGACCTGCTCGGCGGTGCCCGAGGCGGCGGACTGGGCGGTGCGCTCGGCAACGCGCTCGGTGCCGATGGCCAGCGTGGCGGCGGGCTCGGGGGCCTGTTGGATGCCCTCGGGGGCGGCGCCTCAGGATCGACTGACAGTCTCGGCGACCTGCTGAACAGCGCGCTCAACGGCCAACAGCTCAGCGCCGCCCCGACCGAGGAAGAGAAGGCCGAGATCCTGTTGCGCGCGATGCTCATGGCCTGCAAGGCCGACGGCGAGATTGACGAGCGCGAGCGACAGCGGATCGGCGAGCACCTCGGCGACATCAGCCCCGACGAAGCCGCGTTCGTGCGCGAGGTCATGCAGGCCCCCGTGGACGTCGAGGGCCTCGCGCGCGAGACCCCGAAGGACATGGCCCAGCAGGTGTACATGATGAGCGTGCTCGCAATCGACCTGGACGCCCAATCCGAAGCTCAGTACCTGCACTCGCTGGCCCAGGCCCTCGACGTGTCACAGGCGACCTGCAACGCGATCCACGAAAAACTCGGCGTGCCGACACTGTACCGCTGAACCCGGGGGTCGCCGTGGCGTCGCCGGTCCGACAGTCGGTGTTCACTCGTCACGGCGACAAAGCACTGGGGTAAACTGGCGGGTTTCGTAGGCTGACGAGCGCTCGCGTGGCAGAACTCGCCCCTTACCAATTCGTCCTCGTCGCTCTGATCTTCGTCTGGAGCGGGTTCGTGCGCTCCGGCCTCGGTTTCGGTGGCGCGGCGTTGGCACTGCCGTTTCTGCTGCTGGTGCACCCCGAACCGGTGCTGTTTCTGCCCCTGTTGGCCGTGCACCTGCTGATCTTTTCACTCTGGATCACCCACGGGCGCCACCGTGTGGCCGCCTGGCGCGGCACCGGTCAGGCCACCACGCACAGCCAGATCGATTGGCGGTTTCTCGGCTACGCACTCGCCATCATGGCCGTCCCCAAGTTCATCGGTATCGTCGGCCTGCTCACCTTGCCCGGCGAAACGGTGAGCCTCGTGATCTGCGCCATCATCGCGGTCTACGCGGTCGGGTACATCACCAACAAACCCTTTGCCAGCCGTCACTGGTCCACCGATGTGGTGTTTCTGGCCATCGGTGGCTACGCGAGCGGTATATCCTTGATCGGCGCGCCGCTGATTGCCGCGGTGTTCGCAAGCCACGTGGCCCGTGAGGCGCTGCGTGACACGCTGTTCGTGACCTGGTTCGTCGTCACCGGCCTGAAAGTGATCGCGTTGATGCTCGCT
This sequence comes from Pseudomonadota bacterium, assembly GCA_039196715.1. Taxonomy (NCBI): domain Bacteria; kingdom Pseudomonadati; phylum Pseudomonadota; species Pseudomonadota bacterium. Next base: position 14,001 of record JBCCUP010000021.1, on the reverse strand, counting down.
GGCGTGGACATGCAGTGGGTCCACCACCTCTGGTTGCTGCCGTGTGTGACCGCGGGCCATATCCTCGGCATGCGGATCCACGATTGGCTGCAGACCGGCGACGCCACCCAATTCAACCGTGTGCTGGGTACGGCTCTCCTGAGCGTCAGCGCGCTCGGTATCGCCCACATTGCATGGCCCTGACCCCACCGCCGCCGAGCACCCCGTTGCTTGATCGCCCCACAGTGAGACCCGCGTGAGCACCGTATTTCAACCTGGACAACGCTTTCTGAGCGAGGCCGAACCCGAGTTGGGGCTCGGCCTGGTGACCGCCGTCGAGGCACGGCAAGTGGAGCTGGCTTTCCCGCTGCTCGAGGAGACCCGACGCTACGTCGTCGACAATGCCCCGCTGTTGCGGCTGCAGCTGAACCCGGGCGACACCGCCAACACGGTGCACGGTTGGTCCCTGCAGATTGCGTCTGTGTCAGCCAATGACCGGTTGCTCGTCTACCACGGCACTCGCTTCGACACCGGCGAAACCGTGGAGCTGCCCGAGCCGCTGCTGACCGCCAACTACAGCCTGAATCAGCCACGCGAGCGCCTGCTGGCGGGCCAGACCGGCCGCAACCGCGATTTCGAGCTGCGTCTCGACGCCGTGCGACGGCTTGACACCGCGCACCGCTCCTCTCACCTCGGCCTCCACGGCCCTCGGGTCGAGCTGCTGCCCCACCAACTCTACGTCGCCGATCAGGTCAGCCGCCGGCACCAACCGCGTGTGTTGCTGGCCGACGAAGTCGGGCTCGGCAAGACCATCGAAGCCGGGCTGATCATCCACCGCCAGCTGCTGACCAACCGCGCCCGGCGGGTACTGATCCTGGTGCCAGACGCCCTGCAACACCAGTGGCTGATCGAACTGCGGCGCCGGTTCAACCTGCTGTTCACGCTGGTCACACCGGAATCGGAAGACGCGTTCGAGACCGGGCAACTGCTGCTGTGCCCGCTGTCCATTCTGCTCTCCGAGGCCACGCTGGCCGAGCAGGCGTGCGCAGCGTCGTGGGACACACTGGTGGTTGATGAGGCCCACCACGTGGCCTGGTCGCGCGAGCAACCGAGTCCGGCCTACGCGTTGGTGGAACGCCTGGCAAACTCGGCACCGGGCGTTTTGCTGTTGACCGCGACGCCCGAGCAGCTCGGGCCCGAGGGGCATTTTGCGCGCCTCAGGCTGCTGGACCCGGAGCGCTTTCACGACCTCGACGCGCACCTGGCGAGCGACGCAGCCTATCGCCACGTCGCCGACGCCGCCACGCCCCTGCTCGAGCCGGAGACACCGATCACACCGGCGCAGCTCGCCACGCTCACGGCCTACCTCGAGGGTGACACGCAGCGGGAGCTGCTGCAGACGGACATGGACGCCGACACGCGACGGCGTGTGCTCGACACACTGATTGACAGGCACGGCACCGGTCGCGTGTTGTTCCGGAACACACGCCAATCGGTCGGTGGCATGCCGAAGCGAAGCTTGCGCACACACGCCTTGCCGCCGCTGGCAGCGGGTGAGGCGCGCACCGAGGTACTGTCGCACTGGCTGCTGACCACGCTGCGTGCCAACCCGGACACGCGCTACCTCCTGATCTGCGAACACGACGACACCGCACTCGACATTGCAACCGCGTTGCGCTTGCGCGCCGGCATCGTCGCCGCCGTGTTCCACAGCGGCATGAGCGTGCTCGAATGCGATCGCGCCGCCGCCCACTTTGCCGACGACGAGAGCGGTTGCCCGATTCTGATCTCGTCGGCGGTCGGCAGCGAAGGCCGCAACTTCCAGTTCGTCAACGAAGTGATTCTGTTCGACCTGCCGCTCGCGCCCGATGTGCTGGAGCAGCGCATTGGCCGTGTCGACCGCATCGGGCAGAAGCGCGACGTCGTCATTCACGTGCCCTGCTGCGCGCAGAGCGCAGACGAGGTGCTGCTGCGCTGGTACGACGAGGGCCTCGGTGCCTTCGCGCGCAGTTGCAACTACGGCAGCGCCGTGCTCGGCAAACTCGGCGATGCCCGCGAGTCGGCGATGACAGCGCCCGAGGACACGGCGCAGTGCGACCGGCTCATTGCCACCACTCAGTCGGTCACCGAGCAGGTGCGCGCGCAGCTTGACGCCGGTCGTGACCGCTTGCTCGAACTCGCGTCCACCGACCCGGTTGCCTCGCACGAACTTGCCACCGAGCTGCAGCAACTCGACGAGCAACCCGGCCCCTGGCCGTTCATCGAACGCGCAGCAGACTGTTTCGGGCTCGAGCTCGAGGAGCTCTCGGCCGACAGCTACAGCATCCACATCGGCTCGGCCTCGGAGCACAACGACTTTCCCGGCCTGCCCGAAGACGGGTGCAGCGGGACGGACAACCGTGAGCTCGCCCTGCACCGAGAGGACCTGGAATTCATCACCTGGGAACACCCGCTGGTGCGCGGCCTGCTGCACCTCGTGGTCGACGGCGACACCGGCAAGACCGCGGCAGTCGCGCTCAAGGCGCAGCCCTTCAAACCCGGCGAGGTCCTGCTGGAGACGGTGTACAGCCTGCAGAGCACAGCACCTGGCAAACAGTGGCAACGGTATCTGCCCGTCACCTATCTGCGCCTCCTGCACACGCGCAGCGGGCTCGAGGTCGCGACCAAGGTGCCAAGCACCTGGCTGGCCATCAATGTGAAGAACATCGACCGCGGCACCGCCCGCCAGTTGATCGACGCCCAGCGTGACACCCTGGCTCGCCGGATGGGCGAGATCGAGCAGACCGCGATAGACAAGGCGGCCCCGATCGCCGAAGAGGCCCTCGAAGCCGCCCGCGCACACTTCCGGTCCGAGCAGGACCGGCTGGTGGCCTTGCGGACACTCGGCGCCCCGGTGCGCGACGCCGAGATCGCAGCACTGCAGGCCGAGCAACAGCAGATCGTCACTTGTCTCGCCAAACTCACCCCGCAACTCGAATCGGTGCGCGTCATCTTCACGCACTGAACCCACGCGCCTCGTCAGGCGCCTGCAGGCGCCACGGGGTTCGCTGCCGGATGGGCCGCTCGGCGGGCCGCGCTAGCTCGCCTGCCGATACCGGACCGTGGAGCTCGCGACACCAAAATGCGCTGGCAGCGCGACGTGCGGGGCGATGTCAGCCACACCGATCCGAATCAGCGCCATGTGGTGAATCGCGTGCTCGATGTTGTACGCCAGTTCCCGGAAAAGACAACTGCGGATCTCGGACGCGTCGCCTGACTCCAGGCTATAGTCAACCCGAAGCGTCAGGAGTGCATCGTGCTCGGTGCTCGCGAGAAAGCCCTTGATGTCGTCGATGGCATGCAAGGCGGCCACCGGGTCTGATTCGAGTGCGGGGTCGCGACGACGCTGATCGTAGTCGACGGTGCCGACGCCCACGCCGTCGATCACACAGCCGAAGAACTCGATCGTGTGTCGGATATGCTGGCCCACCGAGGCACCGCTCAGGGTCGGCACCGGCCGTGAAAAGTCCGGCTCACGCAGTTGCGCGACAACATCGGACAGCTGGTCGAGAAGGGCTTCGGCAGATCGCTGGATACGCATGGCACAACACGCTTGCACGGGAAGAGTCGACAAAGTGACTCGACCCGGTGCGGTTGGTTCCAGTGTGTTGGCCGGTGCTGCGGGTACTACGTAGGCACGCGGGGCGGGGCGTCGCAGCGGTCACCCGCGCAGCAGTGTGCCACCGACCTGCTTGGGAAAGTAATCCTCGCAACTGCCTTCGCGGTACACATCGCCGGTAGCACAATGCAAGCCGCCACCAAAAGGGTAGGCGTCGCGGAACGGCACCGGAATGACATTCATCCCGAGCTTGTCCATCTGCTCCATCTGCAACACCTCGGAGGCCTCGACCACAACCGTCTTGTGGTCGAGTATCAGGCAGTTCATCGACAACCAGATGCTCGAGTAACACAGCGGCGGCGGTTGGTTGTGCGACGGCGCAGCGGCGTCGACGATCTCCCAATCGTTGGCCTCGAAGAAGGCGCGTTGGGCATCCGGCAGACGGCGGTTGGGGTTGTTGATGATCAACCCCGGGCGCAAGGGTACGAAGGTCGCGTCGATGTGGATCGGGTACGGGTCGCCCGGAAAGTTGACGGCGTGAACACGGTGGTTCGGAAAGTGGCGCTGCAACCACTCCATGCCGCGCCGGTTGGTGGTCAGGCCGTGCTGGCAGAAGAGGTCCTTGCCCAGGCGCATCACGTCAGCGGCGTCGAACAACGGCTCGTGTTCGGTGGTGACGAAGTCCAGCGCAGCGGTGCGACGCAGGCGCTCCTCGATCGTGATCTCGTCGAAATAGCCCTGTTGGTAGGAGGCGTCGCTCAGCCGCGGCCGCGGGGCCTGCTCCCAGCGGAAATTCGGGTCTTCATCGAAGTACTTCTGCATGAGGTCGTGGTACGCGAGGTACTCGAAGTACCGGCACCGGAACGACATGGGCGCGGAGAGGATCTCGCTGCCCACTGTGAGCAGGACGTCGCGCGGCGGCATGCAGCCGAACTGACTTGCGGTCTGGAAGTCTGGCGTCGACACCGCCTGGTTCCACTGAATCGGCGTCGGCCGGTCGACGGTGATGCCCCGGTCTTCGAGCACGTTGGCGAGGTTGTCGAGCTGTGCGTTGGCTTTTTCAACGGTCTCGAGCGGACGCGGCCCCCACATGCCGCGCATGTCGCTGTCTTCAGGGATCTTGGCTTCGGTGGCCGGCTCGTTAGGCGGAATGCAGGTGTGGTCGGCCCGGCCAACTATCACGTGCTTGAGTGGATCAAATTCGTTCCACGAGTTGACAACGGTGGCCATGCATCTGCCCTATCAGTGCGTTGAAGTGACGCGCACTATACCGAAGTCACCCGCCCGAATCAGCGTGGAACCGACGCAGAATGGCGCCGGATTCACCTGGGTTGGACAGCCCCTCTCAGGTGGACTGCTGGCGCCTGCGACGGCGGCGTTGCTGCTGTCCGGCGCCACCCTGGCCCTGGCGGTTCTGTGCCGCTGCACCGCCCTGGTTGTTACCCCGGCCCTGCTTGCGGTTTCGGTTGCCGCTGTTGCCGTTGCCGTTGCGGGCTCGGTTGCCGTTGGCGTTGTTGCCATTGCCGTTGCCACGGCGCTGCCGGTTGCCGTTCTGCTGGCGGTACTCCGCCATGCCCGGGTCGGCCGGCTGCATCCAGAGCGTGCCCTCGTGCACTTCCGGTCCGTCGATGCGGTTGCCGTTGACCTCGGGCAGGTCGTCCTCGCCTATCTGGTAGACATGGCCGCCGCCGCGCTGCGCCCGGTTGGCGTTGCGCGACGGGCGCTGTGGCACAACCCGGTTGCCGGAGTGCTCGAGCGTCGGAGGCAGGTTGGCGTTGTCCAGCGGTTGGCGATCTTCGTCGTGCTCGCGCTGTTTGGCCTGGCGTTCCTTGCGGTTGCGCTTGCGCGCCGGTTTTCGCTCGCCCGACTGCGCCTCGTCGACCATCTCGTTCTTGTCACCCTTGTCGCCCCGGCCCTTGTTGCCACGCTGCCGACCGGGCTTGCCGTCGGTGGCCTGCCGCTGGCCATCGCGGTTGCGACCCGGTGCCGCATCGAGTACCCACTCGTCGGTGAATTCGAAGCCCTCGACATCCCCGCGTTCGATTTTCAACCCGGTGAAGGCCTCGATGTCGGCGAGCAGCTTGCCCTCCTCGCCGCATACCAGTGACAACGCCTTGCCACTCGCACCGGCACGGCCCGTGCGGCCGATCCGATGCACGTAGTCCTCTGGCACGTTCGGCAGATCGTAGTTGACCACATGCGGCAACTGGTCGATGTCGAGCCCGCGCGCGGCGATGTCGGTGGCGACCAACACGCGTATATCACCGGCCTTGAACTCCGCGAGCGCCCGCGTGCGTGCGCTTTGGCTCTTGTTGCCGTGAATGGCGAGCGCGGTGATCTCGGCCTTCTCGAGGTGACGCACCAGGCGGTTTGCGCCGTGCTTGGTGCGCGAGAACACCAGCACCTGGGGCCAGTTGTGTTCGTTGATCAGGTGAACCAGCACCCGCCACTTCTGCGACTTGTTGACGGTCAGTACCGTCTGCTCGACAGCTTCGACGGTCGAATTGGGCGGGTTGACGGAAATTTCGACGGGGTCGTGTACGAGGTCGCGCGCCAGCGCGCGGATGTCGTCGGAGAACGTTGCCGAGAACATCAGGTTTTGCCGACGCTCCGGCAACAGCGCGAGGATCCGCTTGATGTCATGGATGAAGCCCATGTCGAGCATCCGATCGGCCTCGTCCAGTACCAACACCTGCAGCGCGTCGAAGCCGACGACACCTTGCTGATGCAAATCCAGTAACCGACCCGGGGTGGCGACCAGGATGTCCACCGACGCGGACAGCGTTTCGATCTGCCCCTTGATGTTGACACCACCGAAGACCACCGCGTGCGTGACCGGCACGTGTCTGCCGTACGCCCTGGCGTTGTCGCCGATCTGCGCGGCCAGCTCCCGCGTGGGTGCAAGCACCAGCGCCACGGGTTGGCCTAGCGCCGCGCGCTCGGCGTCCGCCAGGCGGTGCAGCATGGGCAGGACGAACCCGGCGGTCTTGCCGGTGCCGGTTTGCGCCGCGGCCATGACGTCACGGCCGTCACAGATGGCAGGAATGGCCTGTTGCTGAACCGGCGTCGGGGTGTCGTAACCCTGCTCGGCCACAGCTTTCAACAGTTCGGCCGAAAGGCCGAGCGAATCGAAGCTCATGCACTGTCTCGTTGCGATGTAGGGGTGCGCGAATGTGGGCCCGGGCGAGGGTCGCCTCACAGGTCCCACGGCGGCCTCAGCCGCGTGTCGGTCGGGGGCAAGTCACCCGCGCCGGTTCTCTCAAGCGACCAACCCGCGCTGCCGATCGCTTGGCCTGCACCACCGGAAACCCGGGCAGGCTCAGTCATTCCCTTGATTGTAATAGCAGAATGCCGTTATCGCCAGTCCACACCGTGCGATGCGGCTTTCCGGCCTGCCTGCCCTGTCGCTCGCCGCGCCGCCGACTCAGTCGGCGTCGGCGTAGAGCGACAACACGCTGCTGAAATCGAGTGGGCCGTTGCCCTTGGCCTTGTGCATCGCGTACAACGCACGCGCCTGCGACCCCATCGGCACCGGCGCGTTGAGCTGCTGGCTGAGGTCCATGGCGAGGCCGAGGTCCTTGACCATGAGATCGGTCATGAAACCGCCCTGGTAACCCTTGCTTGCCGGGGCCGTCGGCATGACACCGGGCACCGGGTTGTAGACATTCAATGCCCAGTTGCCACCGGAACTCTGGCGCATGATGTCGGAGAGCACAGCCGGGTCCAAACCCGCCTTGATGCCCATGTTCAGCGCTTCACAGGTGCCGGTCATCAACACCGAGAGCAGCATGTTGTTGCAGGCCTTGGCAATTTGCCCGGCACCGGCCGCCCCGGCGTGGAAGAGGTTCTTGCCCATGACTTCGAGAATCGGCAACGCCTTCTGGAAATGCGCTTCGTGTCCCCCGCACAGAAAGCTCAGCGTGCCGGCCGCTGCACCGGCTGTGCCGCCCGACACCGGCGCATCGAGGAACGCCAGTCCGCGCGCGTCGGCGAGGGCCGCGATGTGTTGGGCGGTCGCCGCATCGATCGTGGAGCAGTCGATCGCCACCGCGTCCGCCGAAAGCACGTCGAGCAAGGGCGTCTCACCGTCAACATACAGGCCACGCACATGCTGGCCGGCTGGCAACATCGACACCAGAAAATCGGCGTCTGTCGCCGCTTCTGCGGCGGTGCCCACCGCAACGGCACCTGCCGCCACCGCGTTCTCCACTGCGGTCGGCACCAGGTCGAATACACGCACGGTGTGGCCTGCCTTGACCAGGTTGACCGCCATCGGCAAACCCATGTTGCCCAGGCCAATGAATCCGATGTGCGCCATGGCTGTGTGCTCCTGATCAGATGAGTGACGCCAGTGGGTTCGCGTCCCACGGGCTGTCGAAAAAGCGGTCGACAACCGCCGGGTCGACGGTGTCGAGCGACTTGAAAGTCCAGTCGGGTGCGCCGGTCTTCTCGATCAGCAAGGCCGTGACGCCTTCCTGGAATTCGCGGAACTGCGCACACTGCACCGACAGGCCGACTTCGCTGAGAAACACCTCGCGCAGCGAGGCGTGGCGTGTGCGCTCGAGTTGCTTGGCCATGACCTTGATCGCCAGCGGGCTGCCGTGCCCGGCGGTCTTCTGCGCACGCTGCAACCACGGGTCGTCGGTCTCCAGGGCCATGATGTTGGCCACGAAGCCCTCGACCGAGTCTGCGTCGGTCAGTGTCTGAATCAGGTCGTAGTGCGCGCGAATCTGCGACACGGGGTCGTAGACCGACTGGCTCGCGTGCTCGAGTGTGCGCAGCACGTGATTGACCGTCGCGTGCGCGTCGGCGTTGTCCCAGTTCGCCGCAGACAGCGACGCGAGCATCTCGTCATAGCGATCGCTCGAGACAAAACGGTTGCCCAGCCCGAGAAACAGCACATCGGCCGCGTTGAGGCGCACGCCGGTAACCGCAACAAACAGCCCGGTGCGACCAGGCAAGCGGTTCAGGAACCAGCTGCCGCCCACGTCCGGGTACAACGCGATGGTGACCTCGGGCATCGCAAGCACTGCGGTCTCGGTCACGACCCGGTGACTGCAGGCCGTCAACAGCCCTTTGCCCCCGCCCATCACGATGCCACTGCCCCAGCAGATGATGGGCTTGGGGTAGGTGTGCATGTCGTAGTCGAGTTTATACTCGCGCGTGAAGAACGCCTCGGGCAGGCCGGGGTTGCCGCCGCGCACCGCCTTCACCAGGCTCACGACGTCGCCGCCAGCGCAAAAGGCCTTCTCACCGGCACCGCGCAGCACCACCGCAACCACGCTCGGGTCGTCACGCCAGGCATCGAGTTGCGGCTGGATGGTGTCGATCATGTCCAGGGTCAAGGCGTTGTGCCGCGCCGGGTCGTTCAACACCAACTCCTTGATGGTGGAGCCGTCTGGGGTGGCGTGGGTGTGGGTCAAAACGCTGGACATGGGGCAGAGCCTGCAAAAGTGGGTCGGGTGGTCGCGCGCGTGCTGGTGCCGGCGGTCAAGTCAGCGGAACCTCGCTGTCCAGCAGCCGACGCGCCACCAGGACGCGCATGATTTCGTTGCTGCCTTCGAGGATGCGGTGCACTCGTGTATCCCGCAGATAACGCTCGAACGGGTACTCGCGGATGTAGCCGATGCCACCGTGGAGCTGCAGCGCTTCGTCGCAGACCCGGTGGCCGACATCGGTGGCAAAGCGCTTGGCCATGGCTGCGTAGGTGGTTTTGTCGGGGTCGTCGCGATCGAGTTTGCTGGCGGCAAGTCGCACCAGCTGCCGTGCCGCGACGAGCTCGGTCGCCATGTCCGCAAGGCGAAATTGCAAGCCCTGGAAATCGGCGATCGGGCGACCGAACTGCTTGCGTTGCAGGAGGTAGTCGCGGCTCTGCTCCAGCGCCATTTGTGCCGTGCCGAGGCTGCAGGCGGCGATGTTGATGCGCCCGCCATCGAGGCCGGCCATGGCGATGCGGAAGCCGTCGCCCTCCTCCCCGAGGCGTCGGTCGGCCGGCACACGCACCGCGTCGAAGTTCACCTGCCGCGTCGGCTGACTGTGCCAGCCGAGTTTGTCCTCGTTGCGCCCGAAACTGATGCCGTCGCTGTCGGCGTCCACCGCGAAGGCCGAGATGCCGCGCGCACCGGCCTCGCCAGTGCGCGCCATGACCACCAGCACGTCGGTGCCGCCAGCGCCGGAGATGAAGATCTTGTTGCCGCTCAACGTGTAGTGGTCGCCGTCGCGCACGGCCGAGGTGCGCAGGGACGCCGCGTCGGAACCTGCACCGGGTTCGGTCAGGCAGTAGGACGCGAGTTTTTGCCCCTGGCAGAGCGGGTCGCCGAGCGCGTCCACGGTGTCTTGCGACCCGAACGTGCCCACCATCCAGGTCGCCATGTTGTGGATCGAGATGTAGGCGGTTGTCGAGGTGCAGCCACGGGAGAGCGCTTCGAACACCAGCGCGCTGTCGAGTCGCGGCAGCCCGAGGCCGCCTGCGGCCGCCGGTGCATACAGCCCACACAGGCCGAGCTCGCCGGCGCGGCGCAGGGTGTCGACCGGGAACACGTGTTCCGCATCCCACCGGGCCGCGTGCGGCGCCAGCTCGTTCTCGGAGAATTGCGTCGCGAGATCAACAAAGGCCTGCTGATCTGCGTTGAGTTCAAAATCCACGCCCCACCCTCGCGCGGGCCCGCCAGGGCTCGCAACCGCCAGTCAAAGGCGCCAGTGTGCCACGCCATGGCCCCGTTGACGACGCGCGACACGGCCTGCGGTCCGCTGACGCGTGCTACGGTGGCACCGTGTGACCCGCAACCGCACCACCGACTCAGACCAGGACGCGTTCCCGCCATGCACATTCACGGTGATCGCCGATCCGGCAACTGCTACAAGATCCAACTCGCCGCCGACCTCCTGTCGTCGCCCTACACCTGGCACGACGTGGACATCCTGAGTGGCGAGACCCGCTCGCTCGACTTCCTCGCGCTGAACCCGGCGGGCGAGGTTCCGCTGGTGGTGCTCGACAACGGCAACACCCTCTCGGAATCAAATGCCGTCCTGAAATACCTCGCCGCCGGCACGGCGTACGAGCCCGACACCGCTTTTGCCCGCGCCAAGGTGTGGCAGTGGCAGTTCTGGGAACAATACAACCATGAGCCCCGCATCGCCGTGGCCCGGTTCATCAAGCTCTATCAGGGTCTGCCCCCCGAGCGGCAGGCCGAGTTCGACGCCCTGCAGAAACCGGGGCACCGCGCCCTGGCACTGATGGATCGACAGCTGTCCGAGGCGCCGTGGCTGACCGGTGACCAGATGACGATGGCCGACATCTCGCTGTACGCCTACACCCACGTGGCGGGCGACGGCGGCTTCGACCTCAGCGACTACACCGGCATCACCGACTGGCTTGCACGCATCGAATCCACGCCGGGCTACACGCCGATGCAGGCGGGCTGACATCCTGGTGCAGGGGGCGGCCACAACCAACCCACCTGGCGCCCGGCAGCGGACCCGGTGCGCCAAATCGCGCACTGCCGGCGATTGAAAACGGGGGTGGCGGGCACTAACCTTAGTGGGGTGAGACTGGGGATCAGAGATGGTCAAGACCGCCAAATTCAATATCGGACAAGTCGTCAAGCACCGCTACTTTCCGTTCCGTGGCGTGATCTTCGACGTCGACCCGCAGTTTGACAACACCGACGAGTGGTACGAGTCCATTCCAGCCGAAATCCGGCCGCGTAAAGACCAGCCCTTCTACCACCTCTTCGCCGAGAACGAACAGAGCGAGTACATCGCCTACGTCTCGGAGCAGAACCTCCTGCCCGACCACTCCGGCGAACCCTGTCGTCACGCGGGCGTGCAGAACCTGTTCGAGCGCGACGAGATGGGCGTCTACCACTCCCGCGGCAAGGCCACGCACTGAGGCCAGCCGCCGCAGGGACCGGTGTGATACCGTCGAGGCACGTTTACACGACCTGCGTCGCCCGCCATGCCCGACCGCTATACCCCCCGTCAGATGCTCGAGAAGCTCGTGGCCTTCCCCACCGTGTCGAGCGAGAGCAATCTGCCGCTGATTGACTTCGTCGAAGACTACCTCAACGGCCACGGCGTGCCGTGCCACCGCGTGCCCGACGAAACCGGCCTGAAATCGAGCCTGTTTGCCAACATTGGCCCCGACGAGGCCGGTGGCGTGGTCTTGTCGGGCCACACCGACGTGGTGCCGGTCGAGGGACAACCCTGGACGACCGACCCGTTCACCGTTGTCGAGCGCGACGGCAAGCTCTTCGGTCGCGGCACGTGCGACATGAAAGGCTTCAATGCGATCGGCCTTGCGCTCGTGCCCGACATGCTGGCGGCCGGCCTCAAGAAACCCATCCAGATTGCCTTGTCCTACGACGAGGAAGTCGGCTGCGTCGGCGCACCGCCGATGATCGCCGCCATGCGCGCCGCCCTGCCGCCGGCCAGGGCCGTGGTGGTCGGAGAGCCCTCACTGATGCGCATGGTAAACGGCCACAAGGGCAGCATCGGCCTCGAGACCCACGTGCGTGGCCACGAAGTCCACAGCTCGCTGGTGCACACCGGCGTCTCCGCCGTCATGGTCGCGGCCAAGCTGATCGACTGGCACAGCGAGCGCATGGCGGAGAACCGCGCCGCCGCCGACCCGTCGTCGCCGTACACCCCGCCCTGGACCACCCTCCACGTCGGCATCGTCAACGGGGGCACGGCCGGCAACATCACGGCACGCGACTGCCACTTCACCACCGATATCCGCATGGTGCCCGGCGAATCCGCTGACGACTGGTACGCGCGCTACCGTGCCTACGCCGACACGCTCGAGGCCGGCATGCAGGCGATTCACCCCGACACCGGCATCGACATCCGCCGCCGTCACGGTGTCCCCGCCTGCCGCACCGAAGTGGACAGCGAAGCCGAAATGCTCGTGCGCCGCCTGACCGGCGACAACAGCGAGGCGGTCGTCTCCTACGGCACCGAAGCCGGCCAGTTCCAGGACGAGGGCTACGCCACGGTGATCTGTGGACCGGGTTCCATCGAACAGGCCCACCAGGCGGACGAATTCATCGAAGTGGCGCAGCTCGATGCCGGAACACACTTCGTCAAAAGGCTGATTGCCGAGCTCTCTGCCTAGCGTACAGACCGCAGTGCCGTGGACAATTGCCCTGGGCACCGGGCGGTCACGGTTGGCACCCCGCGCTCTGCCGGCCGGCGAGCCCGACCAGGTGCGCGCACCGGATGGCCGAGGACACACCCGGAATCCGCCCCGAACCGGCTTTCGCTCAAACCCATTCCGCGTCACATGTACCGCACAGCGTCTGCAGCAAGCAGGGGAACCCTGCGCACCTCCCGGTACACTCGGCAGCCGTGTTGCGCGACCGACCGGTCCGCGGTCGGCCAAGCTGGTACGCTCGTTAGCCCCTCCACGTGTTATCGGAGACTCGGCCATGCGCGCTGTCCCCCTTCTGCGGACCCTGACCTGCCTGGTGTTGCTGGCGGGCGCCGGGCTACCGGTTCACTGGCCGCTCGTGCCAAACGCGCACGCCGCCACGTTGTCGTCAAGCCTGCAGTTCAAGGTCGGCAAGATTGCCGAGAACATCGACAAAACGCACCAACGGTTGCGCGACGAGGGCAGCCAGGCCGTCGCCGACCCGATGAAGGCGAAGCAACTGCGCGAGCGCATCGAGAGCTACGGCCGGGCGCTCGACAAGATGCCGTCCAACGACGACCCCGTGCTGCTCGACGCCAAGGCGCGCCACGGTGCGCTCGTCGCGGCATTCAACGCGCTGGCGACCGGGGGCGCACCGACCGAAACGCCCGACACCGACGCCAACAGCACACCGGCAAGCACGGCGGCCAGCGCGACACCCTCGACCTCCACGGCTGCCGCACCTGCGGCGGAGGCGCGACCGGAGCTCGTCTCCGGACAACGGGTCCGCGTGACCAAGCTCACCCGCGACATCCAGGCGGTCCAGGCCGACCTCATCACGTCCGGGCCCTCGCCGCTGCAGCGCGCGTCCGAAGTCGAACGCTACCGCGCGGCACTCGAGAAGTACGCGACCGGTCTCAACCGCTACGCCGACTACGCCCACGACCCCGACGTCGTCAGCGCCGCCCGCGCCTACCAGGCACTGCGCCAGGCGCTGTCGGCCGAATACCAGCGGGCCCGAGCACAACTCGACACGCTCGGCGATGTCCAGGCCATCCTCGCCAACATCGAGGCGTCGCTGCGGGCGAGCACCGTGCCACAGATGCTCTGGCGACCGGTCACGGACGCCGAGGCCACTGCCCTTGTCGTTGCGCGGGACGACACAACCCGACGCGCGACCGACGCCATCGCCGAACTGCGGCGCATCGCGCCACTCGCCTACCTCGATAAAAACAACCCCGGCACGGTGCAACAGGGCGCACTCTACGATCAGAGCGACCTCAACCGCCTGTTT
>JBCCUP010000020.1 GCA_039196715.1 Pseudomonadota bacterium | reverse complement strand
TGTGAGCTTGGCGCGCCAGAGCGCCTTGCCGCGTTTGTCTGCAGCGTGAACTTGAAAGACGGACTTTGCAATATCGACCCCAACGTGGGTAATGTGCATAACGGACTTCCTCCTCATCGTTTCGTTTCAATGGGTTACGTGAAAACACCATTGTGGTGCCCAGACACCGTCAGTCGAAAGGGTGGGGAGGAGTCCATCCCATTGTCGTCCTTGCCGGGCCGCGCAGGCAATGCAAGACGGCGCGAGTTGACTCAACGCTTGCGGGAATCGAGGCCAAGGCTTCGGCCGATGATTTCCTTCATGATCTCGGAGGTGCCGGCGTAGATACGGCTGACCCGGGCGTCGCGGTAGTGGCGCGTGATCTCGTACTCGTCCATGTAGCCCGCGCCGCCGTGCAACTGCAGGCACTCGTCGACCACCCGGCCCTCGACCTCGGACGTAAACAGCTTGGCCTCGGCGGCGAGTTCGGCTGTCAGCGCGTTCTCGAGGTGCTCCAGCACGCAGTGGTCGACCAGGCTCCAGGCGGCGTCGAGTTGCGTGCGGAGTTCGGCAAGTTTGAAGCGGGTGTTCTGAAACGCGCCAATCGGTTGTCCGAAGGCGTTGCGCTCGTTGACGAACGCCAGCGTGATCTCAAACGCGCGCTCGGCGCGTGCAGCGAATTGCACGGCGCCGCCGAGGCGCTCCTCGGCGAGGTTCAGCATCATGTTGCGGAAGCCGTCAGTCGCGCCACCGAGCACGTTGGCCTTCGGCACGGCGACCTTGTCGAAGAACAACTCCGAGGTGTCCTGGCCGTCGAGCCCGAGCTTCTTCAGGTTGCGGCCGCGCGTGAAGCCGGGCATGCCGCGCTCGACCAGGAACAGACCGATGCCGTGCGAGACGGTCGGGTCGGTGCGCGCCGCGACGATCACGAGGTCGGCGAGCTGGCCGTTGGAGATGTAGGTCTTGGCGCCGGTCAGTTCGAAGTGATCGCCCTTGTCCTCGGCCCGCGTGCTCACGCCGCCGAGGTCCGACCCGGTGCCGGGTTCGGTCATCGCGATGGCGAGCACGCAGCTGCCGTCACACACCCCCGGCAGAAAACGCTGTTTCTGTTCAGCGGAGCCGAGTGTGTGGAGGTAGGGCGCCACGATCCGGTTGTGCAGCGGCATGTAGAAACTGCTGTCGATGCGTGTGAGCTCTTCGATCAGGATCTGGTCGAAGCGGAAGTCGTCCAGACCCAGGCCGCCGTAGGCCGGGTCGACAAACATCGCGAGGTAGCCCGCCTCGCCGGCGGCGCGCCACACGGCGCGGTCCACCTGGCCCTGCTCACGCCAACGCTCGGCGTGCGGTGCCACGTGCTCGGCAACCCACTTGCGCGCGCTCTCACGGAAAATGATGTGCTCGTCGTCGAACAACCGTCGGCGGATCACGCCGCCACCGCCTGGCTGTTGCGCAGCGCCTCGAGCGCTGCGGGCCTGACCGCGAAACGCGGCCCGTGCGCCTCCGCGAGTTCGGCCGCACGCGCGGCGAAGGCGTCGATCCCGATGCCGCGGATGAACTGCAGGGCACCGCCGGTGTGCACCGGGAAGCCGATGGCGAAGATGCCCCCGAGGTTCGCCTCGATCTCCGTGCGCAACACCCCTTCCTCGAAACACCGCAAGGTCTCGATCGCCTGCCGGTAGAGCAGCCGCTCGACCGCGGCGTCGACACTGACCTCGCTGTTGCCGACGCGAAACTGCGACAGCCCGTCCCACAGGTGCTTGCCGCCGTCGGCGGTGTAGGTGTAAAACCCGCCGCCGTAGTGTCGACCGCCACGCCCTTGCTCGACCAGCTTGAACGCGACCGCCTGCGTCGCGGCGTTGTCGGCCGGAAAGCCGTTTTCCACACCCAGCCGCGCGTCGAGCGCCAGGTGGGTGTCGTGCACTTTTTTCGAGAGCACCATCGACACCTCGTCGTGCACCGCGAGTGGCCCGACCGGCATGCCGGCAATCCACGCGGCGCGTTCGATGGCGGGCGCCGAGAGCCCGTCGATCAGCAGCTGTTGGCCTTCGTCGAGGTAGGTGCCGAACACGCGCGAGGTGAAGAAACCGCGGCTGTCGTTGACCACGATCGGCATGTAGCCGATCTGCTGGACGTAGTCGTAGGCCTTGCGCAAGGTCACGTCGGCGGTCTTTTCACCGAGGATGATCTCGACCACCTTCATCTTGTCGACGGGTGAGAAGAAATGCAGCCCGATGAACCGTTCGGGTTCGGGGCAGCTCTCGGCGAGCAGTGAGATCGGCAGGGTCGAGGTGTTCGAGCCGTAGATACCGTCAGGCGCGAGTTTGGCAAAGGTCTCGGAAATCACACACTCTTTCAGCGCGACGTCCTCGTACACCGCCTCGATGATCAGGTCGGCCCCGGCAATCGCATCGGTGTGATCGACTGGCACGATGCGCTCGAGCAGCGCCGCCTTGTCGGCGTCGCGCAGTTGACCACGTGCCACGCGTTTGTCCGCGAGGCCTTCGGAGTAGGCCTTGCCGTGTTCGGCCTTGTCGAGGTCCGTGTCGTTGAGCCAGGTGTGCAGCCCACGAACGGCCTGTGCCCAGGCGATGCCACTGCCCATCATGCCGGCGCCGAGCACCGCGCCGCGTGTCGCGCGCCACCGTTCGCCCTCGGGCCGCACCTTGCCGCTCTTGATCGCCTGCTGGCCGAAGAAGAAGGTGGTGATGGCCGCCTTGCACTCCGGTGTGGTCAGCAACGAACAGATGCCGCGGCTCTCGACCCGGAGCGCAGTGTCGAAATCCATGCGCATGGCGTTCACGGCGATGTCGAGAATCTTCTCCGGTGCGGGCAGCAGGCCGCGAGTCTTGGCCGCGAGGCGCGCGCTCGCCACCGTCGCGATCTGCCGAATCTTCGGCGAGACAGCGCCTCCACCCGGGTAGCGGAAGCCTTTCTGGTCCCAGGGTTGGGTGTGTGCGTCGGGGTTAGCGCGAATCCACGCCTTGGCGGTGTCGATCAGCGTGTCGGGGTCGTCGACCAGCGCATCGACCAGACCGGCGGCGAGCGCCTTCTCGGGTTTGAGTTGCTTGCCCTCGAGCAACAGGGGCAACGCGGCCTCGAGGCCAATCAGGGCAGGCAACCGCACGACCCCGCCGGCACCGGGCAACAAGCCAAGGCCGACTTCCGGCAAACCGACGACCGCGTGTGGCGCATTCAACAGCACGCGGTGGTTGCAGGCGAGGCACAGCTCGTAGCCGCCGCCGAGCGCGGCGCCGTTGATCGCGGCCACCACCGGCACCGGCAGGCGTTCGAGCTCGCGATAGGCCCGTTTGTTCTCCTCGACCATGTGCAAGGTGTCGGCGTCGGCGGTGTCGATCGACAACAACAGCGTGAGATCGCCGCCGGCAAAGAACGTGTGCTTGGCCGAGGCGAATACCACGCCGCTCAGGGTGTCGAGCGCGCGCAGTCGCGCGAGCACGGCGTCCATTGCCGGCACGAACCGCGCGTTCATGGTGTTGGCCGACTGACCCTGCATGTCGAGGGTCACGGTGACGATGCCGTCGGCGTCGGGTTCGAAGTGAAAGTCACGCACGGCGCCGCCTCAGACCCGTTCGATGATGCTGGCGATGCCCATGCCGCCGCCGACGCACATGCAGATCAATGCGCGCTTCTGGTCGCGACGCTCCAGCTCGTCGAGCATGGTCGATACCAGGCAACCTCCGGTCGCACCGAGCGGGTGGCCCATGGCGATCGCGCCACCCACCACATTGAGCTTCTCGTCCGGCACGCCGAGGTCGCGTTGCAGGCGCAGTGCCACCGAGGCAAAGGCTTCGTTGATCTCCACGAGGTCGATGTCGTCCAGCGTGAGTCCGGCTTTGGCCAGCGCTTTGGTTGCGGCCGGACCGGGGCCGGTGAGCATGATGGTGGGGCAGGTCGCTGTCAGTGCCGTGGCCACCACGCGGCCACGCGGTGCCAGGCCGATGTCTTTCCCCGCCTGCTCGCTGCCGAGCAGGATCAGCGAGGCGCCGTCAACGATACCCGACGAGTTGCCGGCAGTGTGCACGTGCTCGATCGCCTCGACCTCGGGGTATTTCTTCAACGCCACGGCATCAAAGGCCATGTGTCCCATCGCCTCGAAACTCGGCTTCAGCGACGCCAGCGTCTGCATGCTGGTGTCAGGCTTGATGAAATCGTCTCGCTCGAGGATGGTGATGCCGTTGTCGTCGCGCACCGGCACAACCGATCGGTCGAACCAACCGCTGTCCCGCGCGTGCGCCGCGCGGCGCTGGCTTTCGACGGCGAAGGCGTCGACGTTCTCGCGGTTCCAACCCTCGATCGTCGCGATGAGGTCGGCGCCGATACCTTGCGGCACGAAGCCGGTCTGGATTGCGGTCTCCGGGTCCTCCGCGAACGGGCCACCGTCGGCACCCATCGGCACCCGGCTCATGCTCTCCACACCGCCTGCGCAGACGAGGTCTTCCCAGCCGCTGGCCACCTTCGCCGCCGCGGTGTTGAAGGTATCGAGACCCGACGCGCAAAACCGGTTCACCTGGGCACCGGGCACACTCTCGTCCCAGCCGGCCTTTTGCAGCGCAATCTTCGGTAGCACGGCGCCTTGCTCCATGACCGGGGCCACACAGCCGAGCATCACGTCGTCGACCCGCGCAGTGTCGAGGTCGTGGCGTTGCTGCATGGCGTCGAGCAGGGTGGTCACCAGGTTGATCGGCTTGACCTCGTGCAGGCTGCCGCCCGCCTTGCCCTTGGATCGGGGCGTGCGGATCGCATCGAAAATGTAGGCGGGTTCAGGCATGGCAGTTTCCGGGTACAGTGAGGCACGGGGTGGCACGGACCGTCATCGCACCCCGCGCTGTGGGAACGCGCGGCACAGCGGCCATCACCGCCTCGCCACAGTGTACCGAACCCCTTTGGACACGGGGCTGTGCACCGGCAGACTCAGTCGAGCGTTTCGCGCCGGTGGTTGATGTGAAACACCGTGACCCCGTACCGCTCGAGTGCCTTGACCGTGGCTTCCATGCTCTGACGACGCTGGTCGGAGGCGAGCGCCGCCTCGAGCGCGGCTTCGGACTCGTAGCCGTGCTGGATCATCAACAGCGACTGCTGCGGGGCAGCGGGCTCGAGCATGACCGGGACGTTGATCTGCACGCCGAGGCAGCCGGGGAAGGTCCGGATGATCGGCGCGACGGTGGTGCGCATGTACGCCTGGAACGCAGCGGCGTCCGCGTCCGATAACTCGCCCTCGAAATACGCGGTTCGTACGATCATGTGGCGGCCCTGGTCGGTGAGACAACGCCCGAAAGGTTACCGGTAACATTGAACCGCATCAACCGTGTGGCGTTTGGCGAAGAGGCTGGAGTGCCGTGTCGGACACCGCACCCGGTGCGGGCCGTACCGGGCCTGTGGGCAAGCGGCCCCGGTCGTCGCCCACCGGGTTGTCCTGCAGCGGCAAGCGCCGTGCAGAGCCGATCGGCCAGGACGGTGCCATTCAATTGCCGATCTGAACGCGGGGATGCCAGCTGTCGGCGTCGTCAAGTGGCCACGCGGGCTCGCGGAGGTACACCGCCCGGCCACTCAACAGGGTCGCGACGATGCCCAACGCGGCGATGTCGCGTGGCTGTGCGTCCAGCAGATCGCCGTCGATGATCGCGATGTCCGCCCTCTTCCCGACTTCAAGGGAGCCGGTCTTGTCGGCCTGGCGGAGTAACTTGGCCCCGTTGATTGTCATCATGTCGAGCACGTCCGCGCGCGACAGCGACGGGTGCTGCTCGAGCACGGTGGCGAGCTTGACCAGCGGCGAGAGCACGTCGGCGTCCCAGTCGCTGCTGAGGGTGATCGGCGCCTTGGCACGGTGCAACGCAGTCAGCGGCATGAGGTCGGGTGCCCGCACGCCGAGCAGGGACGCGATGTAGCGTTGGTAGCTGCCCGATTGCGCGCTCGGCGCGATCTGGAAGTCGGCAAACACGCCGAGCTCGGCAAACCGGTCACGGTCTGCCGGGTGCACCCGGTAGACGTGGGTCACACGGTGCGGGGCCGACCCGTCTGCAGCCGCCGCGATGGCGTCGAGCGCGGCGCGCACGCCAAGTTCGCCCGTCGCGTGAAAATGCAGGCTGAACCCCAGCGCTGACAAGTCGCGCACGTAACGCCGCAACACGGCCGTGTCAAAGTAGTCAAAGCCCGACGCGCCCGGCAACGACAGCCCGAGGTCGACTGCATAGGGCGAGGCCACGCGTCCGGTGGTTTGCGAGAGGATACCGTCGACGTAGATCTTCACCTGGTCGAAGCGGTGCAAGCCTGACTCACCGGCCGTCTTGAGCTGCTTGAGGCGGGCAATCTGGGCGTCCGGGTCACGATCCGGGTAAAGGTAGAGCGCGTTGCTCGCCCGCACGGTCAGACCTCCGGCCGCCTCGGTGCGTTGCCACACGCGGTGGTGGCCACGTGGCCAGTAGCCGCCGGCGTCGCTGACGGAGGTGATGCCGTGGCGTGCGAGCTCGGCCAGCGCGTCGGCAAACAGCTCGGTGGTTGTGTCGAGCCACTCAGCCTGCGGCAGCGCCGCGTCAATCAGCGTTTGCGCCGCAGACTCGAGCACCACGCCGTTGGGCTGCCCGCGCGCATCGCGCAGCACCAGACCGCCGGGCGGCGAGCCCGTGATGCGGTCGAAGCCCACGGCCGCGAGCGCGCGCGAGTTGGCCCAGGCACCGTGGCCGAGGTCATCAATCACCAACAGTGGCTTGTCGGCGACCACGGCATCCGCCAACGCGCGCGGGTCGGATACCGTCCGAAGCAAGGCCGCCATGTTGACACCCGCGGCGATGACCCAATCGTCCGCCGCCCAGTCGGCTGCGCACCGTCGTAGCTCTGTGCGGTAACGCGAGCCACTTCCAAACTGGGACACGGGGCAGAACACGCTGTTGACCCCGGCCTCGACGGCGTGCAGGTGCACATCGTGAAAACCCGGCAACACGGTGGCGCCGTCGAGGTCGATGCCGCCACCGTAACGGGCGCGCAACGAGTCGCTGTCGCCGACCGCGCGGATGACGCCGTCCGCGTCAAAGGCGATCGCCTCCACAACCCGCTGTTCGGCATCGGCGGTGTAGACGCTGGCGTTGTACAACACCTGCACTGGCCCGGCGGCGTGCACGCACAGCGGCATGAGCGCAACGAGGGCGGTCACCAGTGACCAAAACCGCAACTCAGGCACGGGACACCGACGGTCGCTGACCGGTCAGCGCGCATTCGATGCGCTCGACCGCGTCGCGCAAGGCGGCCAACAGCAGCTTGCGACGTGGCCCGTCCAACCGCTGCTCGGGCAACGCAACGGACACCGTGCCCGCCGGTGCGGTGTCGCCGGTAAAGAAGGCCATTGCAAAGCTCGACACGCCCAACTCGAAGGTGCTCTGGCAATGCGCATACCCGTGCGACGTCGCGGCGTCGACGGCAGCGCGCGTCGCCGCCTTGGATGTCGGCGTGTGCGGTGTGATCCGTGCGCGTCGGGTGCGCAAGGCCGCCTCGAGGCGAGCGGCATCGCAGGCCGCAAGGTAGGCGATGCCCGACGCTGTCGCGTGAAACGGCAGGGGCTGCGACGGCACGATGTTGATGATGTTGCCCCGGCTCGGCAGGGTGTACGCGAGGGTTGCCATGTGATCCGGCAGCGGCACGCTGATGTGCGCGGTCTCGTCGACGGTCCGGGTCAACCAGTCGGTCGTCTCCTGCGCGGCGCGCTTGAGTGGCACAGTGGCCTCGCGCACGCGTGCGAGCGCGAGAAAGCCCGGGCCGAGACGGTAGCCGCGCGTCACGGTCGACTGCTCGACGTACCCGTGCTTGATCAGTGCAACCAGCAAGCGTCGCGTTGCCGCTTTGTCGAGGTCCGCGAGGCGTGCGAGCTCCGTCAGTCCGACTTCGGTGCGCTCGGTGGTGAATTGGGCCAGCACGGTCATGGCCTTGTCGACGGTTTTCATGCGGGCGCGCGCTCGAGGTAGTCGACCGCGAGCGACAGCGCGGTGTCAATGACGCGTTGCTGGCGCACGGCTGCACCCGGTTCGTCGATGCGCGCCCGGATCCAGCCGATGTACGTCTGCGCGCGCATCACGCTGAACGCCGCCAGGTGCGCGGTGTCGATCGGACGCAGCGCGCGGTAACCCGCGATCAACGCGGCCTCCAGCCGCGGGTAGTCCGGTTCGGCCCGGTGTTTGAGCAGGGCGGTCGCGACATCGAACAGACGGTAGCCGAAGCCGCTGTCGTCAAAGTCGATCAGCGCCACGCCGTCGGGTGTGAGCAACACGTTCTCGGGCACCGCGTCGGCGTGGATCAGCCCGTAGTCGAGCGTCGATCCGTCCAACGCCGCCCGCAGGGCGTCTCGCACCCGGGCAAGCGTGCCGCGTTGCGCAGCGGTGAGCGCCGGGCTGTCGAGGTAGGGCCCCCAGAGCGGCGCGTCGCCGATCAGCCCGTCGAGGTCCCAGGCGCTGCGTTCGAAGCCACCCGGCAAGGCCCACGCGTCCGACGCCGCGTGCACGCGGGCGAGCGTCTGTCCGAGGCGGAAGAAGCACCCCTCTCGGTCCGCGTGGGCGAGCGGTGTGCCGCTTTGACCGAGCGGCTCTCCGTCGAGCCAGGTCAGCACGTCCACGGCGAACCCGTCCTGGTGCCGCAGCAGGCGTCCGTCGTCGCTCGGCACCGGGACCGGAACGGGCAAGCCTGCGCCGTGCAGGTGTTGCATCCAGTGGAGTTCCGACGCCAACGCCGCCGTGCGTTGGTAGCCCTGGCGGTGCACGCGCAACGCGAAACACGTGCCGGTGTCTGTCCGTACTCTGAAAACCGCGTTTTCCCGCTGCGCGAACAGCCGCAGGTCGGCGACGGACAGCGGCCACTGTGTCAACGCGCGGTGCGCGGTGTCGAGGCTCACGGGCGCAGCTCGACAGCCGATAGCACCCGGTCGAGGGTGTCGAGCAGCACGTCTGCGTCGGCGCGTGTGAACTGCAAGTTCGGCCGGATCTTGAGCGTGTTGTAGTGGATCCCCAGTTTGTTGAGCAGCACGCCCTCCTGTCGCATGGCGTTGGCGACGCGGTCGGTGAACGCGGTCGCCGGGGTCTTCGCGGACCTGTCCAACACCATCTCGGCGCCGAAGAAGAGGCCGGCGCCGCGCACGTCGCCGATGCAGGCATGCGTGTCGGCCAGCGCCCGCAACCCCGCCCGCGCGTAGTTGCCCACCTCGTGCGCTTGCGCCACCAGACCCTCCGCCTCGAGCACGTCGAGCACCGCCTCAGCGGCGGCGCAGGACACGGGGTTGCCGCCAAAGGTGTTGAAGTACCGAACGGACTCGCGAAACGCGGTCATGGTGTCGATCGTGGTGACCACACCGGCCACCGGGTGTCCGTTGCCCATCGGTTTGCCGAGGGTCACGATGTCGGGTGCGATGCCGGCTTTCTGGTGACCCCAGAAGTGGCTGCCGAGGCGGCCGAAGCCCGGTTGGACCTCGTCGGCGATCACGAGACCACCCGCCTCGTGCACGTGTTCGACCGCCGGTGCGAGGAAGCCGTCGCACAGATCCGGAAAGCCCTCGTTGCAGAAGTACGGGCAGACGATCAGCGCCGAAAACCCGTGCTCGGTTGCGTTGAGTGCGTCGATCTGCTGTTTCACCGCGGCCGCAAAGGCCGCCGCGTGGGCCGGGCCCGCCTCGCCGCCGAGCGGCCGGTAGCTGTCCGGCGCAGGCACGTGGGCGACGTGGTCACCCACCCCGGTCTCGGGTCGGTTGGTCATTGAGAGTTGCGCCACCGCGGTCGTGTTGCCGTGGTAGGTGTGGTCGGTCGCAATGACGCCGCGCTTGCCGTTGACCGACTCGGCCATACGCAGGGCGATGTCGTTGGCCTCCGAGCCGGTGCAGGTCAGGATCGCGGTGCCGAGACGCGCATCAAAGGTGGCGGTGAGTTTCTCGACGTAGCGCAGGATGCCGTCGTGCAGGTAGCGCGTGTGGGTGTTCAACGTCGCCGCCTGCCGCGCGATGGCCTCGACCACCGCCGGGTGGCAGTGGCCGACGTGCGGCACGTTGTTGTAGCAATCGAGGTAGCGGCGTCCGTCGGCATCCCATACCCACACGCCCTCGCCGCGCACGAGGTGCACCGGATTGTCGTAGAAGGTGCTGACCCGCGGGCCGAGCAGCCGTGCACGGTCGGCGAGCAGCGCAGCGGTGTCGCGTGTCACAGTTTGATCCACGCGGTCTTGAGGTCGACGAACTTGTCGAAGGCGTGCAGTGACTTGTCGTGTCCGTTGCCCGACTGCTTGACGCCCCCCAGCGGCACCGTCACGTCGGGCCCACCGTATGTGTTGACGTGGACCACACCGGTTTTCATCGCGCGCACCAGGCGGTGGGCGCGCCCGAGGTCGGCGGTCCAGACGCCACCAGCCAGGCCGTAAACCGTGCTGTTGGCCAGTGCAATTGCCTCGTCCTCGGTATCGAACGGCGTCACGGCGAGCACCGGGCCAAACACCTCCTGCTGGGCGACACTGTGGTGCTCGGCGACGTCCGTGAGGATGGTCGGTGCCATGTAGTAGCCGCCGGACGCCGCGTGCAAGCGGTCACCGCCCTGGTAGAGCGTGCCCCCCTCGTGCACGGCGGTCTCGACGCGCGCGAGGTTTTGCTCGAGCTGGGCGGCGTTGTTGATCGCGCCGATCTGGCTGCCGAGGTCGAGCGGGTCGCCCACGGTCATGGCCGCGCTCGCCGCGCCAAGCGCAGCGACAAAGTCGTCGTGGATGTCGCGTTGCACCAGCAGCCGGGAACCGGCCACGCAGACCTGCCCGGCGTTTCGAAAGATCCCGGCGGCGCTGACGCGTGCCGCGTCATCGAGATCACGTGCGTCGTTGAACACCACGTTGGCCGACTTGCCGCCGAGTTCGAGGTAACAGCGCTTGAGGTTGCTTTCAGCCGCCGCGGTGAGCAGCCGACGGCCCGTGGCGCCCGAGCCGGTGAACACCACAACGTCGACGTCCATCGAGCGCGCCAGCGTGTCGCCCACCACTTCGCCCGTACCGGTGACCACGTTCAACACACCCGGGGGCACGCCGGCCTCCAGTGCCAGTTCCGCGAGGCGCAACACGCTCAGCGACGCGGTCTCGGCGGGTTTCAGCACCACCGAGTTGCCGGCGGCCAAGGCCGGGCCGAGCTTCCAGGCACCGATCATCAGCGGGAAATTCCACGGGATGATGGCGGCGACCACGCCGACAGGCTCGCGGTGGACCAGGCCGAGAAAAGCCGGATCGGTCGGCGCGATCTCACCGTACAGCTTGTCGATTGCCTCGGCGTAGTAGCGCAGCGTCGCCACCGCCGAACCGGCCTCGGCCTTGATCGCCATGCCGATCTCGGTGCCGTTGTCGCGCACTCCGAGCACGGTCAGGGCGAGCGCCTCGGCCTCGATCAGATCGGCCCAACGCAGCATGATCCGCTTGCGGGCCGCCGGCGGCAGGTTGCGCCAACGGCCGTCGTCGAAGGCCGCCCGCGCGGCGGCAACGGCCCGCGCCGCGTCCCCGGCGGTGCCTGCTGCGGTGGTCGTCAGAACGCGACCGTCGATCGGCGATAGCACCTCGTGCACGCCACCGTCCTGGCTGGGCCCGATCTGGCCGTCGATCAAGAGCCCGCGCGGGGCCACGGGTTCGACACGCAAGGCGTCGATGTCGGTTTGCTTCACTGCGTTCACCTGAACTGGGTGTCGTGGATGTCGGTGTCCTGATCGGCCTTGGCCAGCCGCTGCCGGTGCTCACGCCGCAGCGTCACCACGTGCATCACCAGGACGTAGACGATCGCCAGAAAGAGCAGGGCGGCGATCGGGCGGTTGACGAAATCGAGCGGCGAACTGACCCGCATCATCGCCGTGCGCAGCTTGGCTTCCATGATCCCACCGAGCACCATGCCGAGAACGATCGGCACGGTTGGCAGGTTGAGCCGGCGGAGAATCAGGCCGAGAAAGCCGAAACTCGACGCCACCATGCAATCGATCACCGAGTTGCGTATCGAGTAGACCCCGATGAACGCGAGCGTCAGGATCATCATGCCGAGGTAACGGGTCGGGATCTGGATGATCTTGGTCAGGAGGTTGGTGGCCGAGAGCAGAAAGAGCACGACGATCACGTTCAGGATCATCAGCGACACGTAGAGCGCGTAGACGAAATCGAGCTGAGTCTCAAACAGCTGTGGCCCCGGGATGACGTTGTGCACGTAGAAGACCGACAACATCATCGCGGTCAGCGCCTCCCCTGGAATGCCAAGCGCGAGCAAGGGAATCAAGGCAGCCGGTGGCACCGAGTTGTTGGCGGCCTCGGAGGCGACCAACCCCTCCGGCGCGCCGTCGCCGAAGGCCTCGGGGGTCTTCGAGGTGCGCCGTGCATAGGTGTAGGAGAGGAATTGCGAGGTGAACTCGCCGACGCCAGGGATCATCCCCATCATGACGCCGAAACTCGAGCCCACGGTGGCGATGCGCCGAAACAACCAGATGTCCTTCAGCCCGCTGAACAAGCTGCCTTCGACGCGTTGCGGCTTGGGCGTCTGATCGTCCTCGACCAACAACAGGAAAGCCTGACTCAGCGCAAACAGGCCGAGCACGACGACGATCAGGTCGAAGCCGCCGGTCAACCAGGACTGCCCGAAGGTCATCTGTTTCTGGTAGGTGACGGGGTTCAAGCCGACCGTGTTGAGCAGCATGCCAAAGGCCGCCAGCATGCCGGCGGCAAAGACCTGCCCGCGGTGCGCGAGCACCACCAGCACGATCCCGAGCAGGGCGGCGAGGAAAATTTCGCGACTGCCGAAGTGCGGGGCCACCAGCGCGAGCAGCGGCGACAGAAACATCAGACAGGAAATGCCGAACAAGCCCCCCCAAAACGACGCGGAATAAGCGAGCGACAGCGCGCGCCGCGCCTCGCCGCGCCGGGTCATCGGGTAACCGTCGTAGGTGGTCAGGGCGTTGACTGCAGTGCCGGGCGTGTTGATGAGAATGGCAGGGATGGCCCCGCCGTACATCGACGAACCGTAGATGCCGAGCAACAGAGTCAAACCGACGATGGGGTCCATCGAGAAGGTTGCGGGCAGCAGGATGGCGATGGCGACAGCCGCGCCGACACCCGGGATCGCGCCAATGATGACCCCACCGACCGAACCGACCACCAGCGCCAGCGCCACATCCCAGCGCAGAAGCAGTTCGATCCCCGAGAGCAACGCGTCCATCGATCGGCCTCAGAAGTAGGTGAGCATGAGGGTGCGCAGCGCCGATGGCAGGTATTCGTAGAGCTGCCCGCCGGGCACCTTGACCTGCAAAAAGCTCTTGAACACCACCACGACACACACCGAGAAGAACGCGGTCAGCGCCAGTGCCCTGCGGGAGCGGTAGCCGAGCCGGACCGTCAGGCTCAGCGTGAACACCAGGGTCGCAAGCAAGTAACCCAGCACCGGCGCGATGACAACGTAGGCGAGAAACCACACGGCGTATTCGATCGAGCGCAGCCAGAGCCAGACCTCGCGCCAGCGGCCTTCGAGTGCCTCGGACACCAGGCTGCTGAACACGTGGAGCACCGCAAACAACAGCATCGCGTAGGCCGCCACGTGCACATAGAAGGCCGGTTTTGCAAACAGGCTGCCGCGGCCGGACAACGTGGCCTCGGTGGGCAGCGAGTAGACGATGAAGACGGCAAAGACGAGAAACGCCAAGCCAAACACCAGGTCGCCTGGCCGGCGATAGCGTCTGAAGAGGTCTTGCAGCGTGCGTGCTTTGATCATCGCCCCTCCCGGGTCGGCGTTGCCGCAGCGTAGGGCACCGGCGCATCGTGCCACAGACACCCGTGCTGCGCCTCGCGCACCCCACGTGGTGGGCCATTGTGCAACACCGGCAGGTTCACTATTGTCACCCTAAGTGCATTATATTGTGAACCGCACCGGGCTCTGTCAAGCTTTGGCACTGAAGCCGCGAGGTAGCGCACACACCGCCATGCCAGCGCGGGATTCGCCCAAGGACCCAGCCCATGCCGACGACGCCACCCGTCCGCGCACGCACACGCGCGCGTCTCCCCGACCACGCGCCGGTCGTCATTGTCGGTGGCGGCATCATCGGCGTGTCCATCCTCTACCACCTCGCGCAACGCGGCGTGTCGGCGATGCTGCTCGAGCGCAAAAAGCTCGGCAGTGGCACCACCTGGCACGCCGCCGGCATTGTCGGGCAGCTGCGCGACAGCTCGGCCCAGACCGAGCTTGGCAAGTACACAGCACGGCTGTTCCGCGAGCTCGAGGTCGAAACCGGCCAGGCGACCGGGTACAGACAAAACGGCACGATCAACCTCGCCCTCGGCGCCGTCCGCCACGAGCAACTCCGACGCAGCCACGACCACGCGGCCCGCATGGGCATCCCCTCGCGCCTGCTGTCACCCGAGGAGGTGGCGGAACGTTGGCCGGGCATTCGCACCGACGATGTCGTATCCGGCTTTCACGTGCCGTCAAACGGCCAGGTCAACCCCCTCGACGTGACCACCGCACTGGCGCGGGGCGCGCGCGCGCACGGCGCAACGATCTCTGAACACACCGCCGCCGTGCGGCTCGAGATCGACGGCGGCCGGGTGCGCGGCGTCGTGACCGACCGCGGCGAGATTCGCTGCGACCAGGTGGTGCTGGCGGCCGGCATGTGGTCGCACCGGTTTGCCAAGGCCCACGGCATCACGGTGCCGCTGCACGCCGCGGAACACTTCTACATCGTCACCGAGCCGGTGGCCGGCTTGGCCCCGGACCAGCCCGTTCTCAACATCAGCGAAGAGCGCACGTACTGGAAGGAAGACGCCGGCAAGCTGTTGATCGGCGGGTTCGAAGCCGCCGGCAAGGCCTGGGCCGTCGACGGCATCCCGGCGGACTTCGAATTCGACGAGCTGCCGTTCGACATGGCGCACGTCGAACCCGAACTCGAGCGCATGTTCGCACGCATGCCGGCCCTCGCGGACCTCGGCATCCGGACCTTCTTCAACGGACCCGAGAGTTTCACGCCGGACGGCCGTCCCTACCTCGGGCCCGTGCCCGAGGTCAGCGGTGTGTTCGTCGCCACCGGCATGAACTCCAACGGCATCCTCAACTCGGGCGGCGTCGGCCTGACACTCGCCGAGTGGCTGATTGACGGTCACCCCTCGCGATCGATGGGACCGTTGCTGGCTAACCGGGCCCACCGGTTCCAGTGCAACACGCGCTACAACCGCACGCGCGCAGCCGAGAGCGTCGGGTTTCACTACGGGCTCGCCTGGGCCGGGCGGCAGGTCCACTCAGCCCGGGGCATACGCACGCTGCCGCTGCACAGACAACTCGTGGACGCCGGTGCCGCCATGGCGGAACGCGCGGGTTGGGAAGTGCCGATGTATTTCGACCACCACCGCCCGGCGCGGCCGTGGTCCGACACCCCGAGCCTCGGCTGGAAGCCCTGGTCGAACGCGGTGCGTGACGAGTGCCTGGCCGCCCGCGATGCCGCGGTCCTGGTCGACCAGTCGATGTACGCAAAGTACGAGGTGCAGGGCGCGGATGCGGTCCACGCCCTGAACCGCGTATGCTGCGCGGAACTCGATGTGCCGGTCGGCACCTCCGTGTACACGCCCTTCTTGAACGCGCGCGGCGGCATCGAAGCCGACCTGACGGTCGTTCGCCTCGCGAGCGAGCGCTTCCTCGTCATCACCGGTCACCCGAGCCAACAACGCGATCTCGCCTGGCTGCGCCAGCACATCGCGCCCGGGCAGCGCGTGGCGGTGTTCGATGCCACTGCCGCCTACGGCCTGCTGAGCGTGCACGGGCCGGCCGCACGGGCGGTGCTGCAATCGCTCTCGGACGACGACCTCGACCTGCCATTCGGCGCCGCTGCCGAATGCGACATCGCACACGCGCGGGCCTGGGCCATTCGCCGGTCCTTTGTCGGCGAGCTCGGTTTCGAGCTGCTGCTGTCGACCGAGTTCACCTGCGGCGTCTACAGCGCGCTGCGCGCTGCAGGCGAGGCCCACGGCCTGCGACACATGGGCATGTTCGCGCTCAACGCCTGCCGGATCGAGAAAGGCTTCCTGCACTTCGGCCACGACATCGGCGAGGACGATACCCCGTTCGAGGCCGGGCTGGGCTTCACCGTTCGATTCGACAAAGCCGACTTCATCGGCCGCGAGGCGCTGTACCGACACCGCGCCGAGGACGGCGGGGCACCGCGGAACCGGGTGGTCTGTGCGCGCGCGCCCGGGCTCACCGCCGAGCGGGGACCCTACCTGATCCACAACGAGCCGGTGTGGCGCGCGGGCGAGTGCATCGGACACATCACCTCGGGCGACTGGGGACACCGGCTCGACGCCATGGTCGGCCTCGCCGCCGTGCACGCAGACCAGGGGGTTACGGACGTCTGGCTAGGCGACGCACCGTGCACCGTGCAGATCGCCGGCGAGCACGTGCCCATCGATCTTCAACTCAAGCCGTTCTACGATCCCACTGGCGCGCGCATGCGCGCTTGAGCCAACAAGAGGCACCCCGTGGCAGACAAAACCATCCTGATCGTCGGCACCTACGACACCAAGAACGACGAACTTGACTACATGGCCGAGCGCATCCGCGCACTGGGCGGCGGTGTGATGACCATGGACATCTCCGTGCTTGGCGACCCCGCCACCCCCACGGACATCTCGAAGCACGCTGTGGCCGAGGCCGCGGGCAGCTCGATTCGGGCCGCGATCGACAGCGGCGACGAGAACACCGCGATGCAAATCATGGCGCGTGGTGCGAGCACCCTCGCGCGCGACCACCAGGCGGCCGGGCGCTGCGACGGCGTGGTGGTGCTCGGCGGTACCATGGGCACCGACGCCGCGCTCGACATCTGCAACGCCTTGCCCCTCGGTGTGCCGAAATACGTGGTGTCGACCGTGTCCTTCTCACCGCTGATTCCACCGGAACGCCTGTCGGCAGACGTGCAGATGATCCTCTGGGCCGGCGGTCTGTACGGGCTGAACTCGGTGTGCAAGGCCTCGCTGTCGCAGGCCGCCGGTGCGGTGCTCGGTGCCGCACGGGCGGTGGAACCCCCGGTCGGGGACCGCCCGACCGTGGGCATGACCTCGCTCGGGTCCTCCTGCCTTCGCTACATGAAGCGTCTCAAACCCGCGCTGGAGCAGCGCGGCTTCGAGGTCGCGATCTTCCACGCGACCGGTATGGGCGGCATGGCCTACGAGAGCATCGCCAAACAGGGCGGTTTTGCCTGCGTGATGGACTTCGCCCTGCCCGAAATCGGCAACCTGCTGGCGGGCTCGGTGGTCAATGCCGGCACCGAGCGCATGCTGAACGCCGGACGTGCCGGTATCCCGCAACTCGTCGCACCGGGCTGCCTGGACCTGATCGACTTTGCCGGTTGGCAAAACATCCCCGAGCGCTACCGCGACAGGCCGTTTCATGCCCACAACCGCTTGATCAAATCCAGTGGCCTGAACGCCGACGAGCGGCGTGAGACTGCGCGCGAGCTTGCCAAGCGACTCTCGGTATCCGCCGCGCCCGCGCATGTGATCCTGCCCAACGGCGGCATCGAGGAATGGGACCGTCCCGGCGGAGAGGCGCATGACCCCGAGGCCTTTGCCGCGTTCTGCGACGAGATGCGGACGGTCATGACGGCGCCGATCGGGTTCACCGAACTCGATTGCCACATCAACGACGACGCTTTCGCCGACGCCGCGCTTGCACTGTTCGACGTCTGGGTGGCCGACGGCACCGTCAAGACCACGGTCTGACGGCACAGCTGCCGCCCACGCGCCAGTCGCCACCGAGCCCCGTGCGGCATACCGTGGCGCAACTCACCGAGACCCACTGTGTCAGCGACCGACCGCACACGACAACCGAACCGCCTCGGGCAGAAACGCCCCGGGCAGAACCGCCTCGGCATGCTCTGGATGCTGGCCGCAATGGCCCTGTTCGCGCTCGAGGACGCGGTGATCAAAGCGGTTGCCACCGCGCTGCCTCTCGCGCAGGTGTTGCTGCTCTTCGGGCTCGGCGGTGCCGCCGTCTTCGCGGTGATCGCGCGTCGACAGGGCCTGGCATTGTGCCCACCGGCCGCCTTCACCGGGGTGATGCAGGTGCGTGCGGGCTTCGAAATCGCGGGCCGCTTGTTCTACAGCCTGGCGATCGCGCTGACACCCCTGTCGTCCGCCACCGCGATCCTGCAGGCGACTCCGGTGGTGGTGGTGTTCGGCGCGGCGGTGTTGCTCGGCGAACGGGTCGGTTTGGTGCGTTGGTGCGCCATCGGTGTCGGTCTGCTCGGCGTGCTCTGCATCGTGCGACCCGGGAGCGGGGATTTCAGCGCACTCTCGTTGCTGGCGGTTGTCGGGATGATCGGCTTCGCCGGGCGCGACCTCGCAAGCCGCGCCGCCCCGGCGTCGCTCGGCACGGCGATCCTCGGGCTGTACGGTTTCCTGGCACTCGCGGTCGCAGGCGGCCTCTACGGGTTTTGGGCGCAGGAGCCTGTCGTCTGGCCATCGATCGGGTCTGTGGGGCTGCTCGCCCTTGCAGTCGCCGTCGGGGTTGCCGCTTACA
Source organism: Pseudomonadota bacterium (assembly GCA_039196715.1). Taxonomy (NCBI): domain Bacteria; kingdom Pseudomonadati; phylum Pseudomonadota; species Pseudomonadota bacterium. Next base: position 47,761 of record JBCCUP010000020.1, on the reverse strand, counting down.
GCAGCCTGATGCGGGCGATGCGCACAGGCGACGTCTCGGCGGTCACGCCGTTTCGCTACAGCCGCCTGTTGTTCGGCCTCGCACTCGGTGTGGTGGTGTTCGGCGAGCGAATTGACCCGGTGATGGCCGTCGGCTGTGCCTTGATCGTATTAGCGGGCCTCGCCACACTGCGAACCGCGCCCGGCCAGCACGGCTGAGCGGATCCCGGTGCAGCCGGGTCCTGTCAGCACGGCGATCTTGCTACGCTAATCCCCGAAGCCCCCCACTTTTTATGAGCCTCCAGCCATGACCGGCGCAGCACCACAGACAGCGCCTCCAGCCCACTACGACGAGACCCGGCACACCGACGGCGGTGTCCGCCGGGAGTGGACCGCGTTACTGTCGCACATCACGGCGTATTCGCCCGACCAGCTCGCCAGCCGCCAGCGCGAGATCGACCGCCAGTTCCGCGCCAACGGGCTCGCCTACGACCCGGCGGCCGGGGGCAACCCGAGCGGTCGTGCGCTGGACACGATACCGATGGTGTTCGACGAGGCCGCGTGGAACGCGCTCGTGCACGGGGTGCAGCAGCGTGCGCGGCTCAAGGCCGCGCTGTTCCGGGACATCTACGGTGCACAGCGGCTGGTGTCGGAGGGGGTGCTGCCAGCCGAGATGCTCTATGCACACCGGGGTTACCTGCGCGATCTCGTCTCGTCGGAGGCTTCCACGCCGGCGATGCTGCCGTTGCCGCTGTTCAGTTGCGACCTTCGCCGCAGCGTGACCGGCGACTGGCTGGCGTTGCGCGAGCGCAGCCAGTACCCAACCGGCCTCGGCTACACGCTGGAGAACCGCATGGTGCTCTCGCGTGTGTTGCCCAGTGCCTTCAAGTCCTACCGCGTGCGGCGGGTGGCTGCGTTTTTCAGGCGCCTGCAGCAGACCGTGGCGGCTCAGGTGAGCAGCAACGCCCAGTGCGTGATGTTGTGCCACGCATCGACGCACCCGGACTACTTCGAATACGCGTGGTTGTCGAAGTACCTCGGCTACGCGATGGTCGAGCCGGCCGACCTCACCGTGCGCGACGGCCTCGTGTTCCTCAAGACCATCACCGGGCTGCAACCGGTCAGGACAGTGCTGCGCTTCATGGACGACGACACCGTCGACCCGCTGGTCGAGGGCAAGGTGGTCGGCGGCGGCGTGCCGGGTCTGGTCGACGCCGCGCGCCGCGGCGGCGTCACGGTCATCAACCCACTCGGCGCCGGCGTGCTCGACAACACCGCGCTCGAGTCGATCCTGCCGGCACTGTGTGAAGCCCTGCTCGGCGAGACGCTGGCAGTCGCCGCGCCGCGCACGCTTTGGCTCGGCGACGCCGCGCAGCGCGCGACCGCGCTGAACGACGCCAGCGGATTCGATTTCTGGTCGATCAATGCACCCGAAGATGTGTTTTCGCCACGCGCGCTGGATGAGGCCGCCTGGCGCGCCCGCGTCGCGGTGCTTGAGAACAACCCTGCCGAGTACGTCGCCCAGGCGCCGCTGGCTGCGTCGTTCGCACCCAGCCTGCTCGGCACAGAGATGGTGTCGCGCGCGCTGACGCTGCGAACCTTTCACATCGCAGACGACGCAGGCGGCTACGAGAGCCTGCCGGGGGGGTGGTGCCTGCTGCACGACAGCCCGACGGTCGAGACCGGCACCGCGCCGGATGTGGCCTGCAAGGACACCTGGGTGCTGGCGGCCGATTTCATCGACGAAGACACCCTGTTGCAGCCGCGCGACAGCGAGCCGGTGCGCGCCGAGACGGGCGACCTGCCCAGCCGCCTGGCGGAGAACGTGTTCTGGCTCGGCCGCTACAGCGAGCGCCTCGACAGCGTGCTGCGTCTGGTGCGCACGACGCTCAACGCCTTGCTCGACGACGACCGGCCGCGCGACATCAGCCTGTCGACACCCGGGATGCAAGGTCTGTTGCGCGCCACCACCGCGGCGACCGGCACCGCGCCGGGCTTTCTCGGCCGTGGCGCAAAGCGCCGCATGGCACAACCGGACCGTGAGCTGCTTTCGCTGCTGCAAGACGCGACGCGGGTCGGCACGCTCGCCAACGCCTTGCAACAGCTGCACAGCAGCGCAACCGCATTGAACGACCGGTTGTCGGGCGAGCAGGTGCGCGTGTTCAACCGCCTGCGCGACACCCAGGGCCTGCTCGACACGCTGGCCTTGCCGGCGGATTTCAGCTCACACGACGAGCACCTGGGCAACACCTTGCACGTGCTCGACGAGTTGCTGCTGTTGACCGCCGCAAGCACTGGACTCGGCCACGAGAACATCACCCACAGCGACGACTGGTTGTTCACCCAGCTCGGTCGCCGAATCGAACGCGCCAACCAGATCGCCGTTACCGTGGCCGCCGCGCTCTCGTCCGACCGCTACAACGCGCGGCTGATGGAAAACCTGTTGCGCCTGTTCGACAGCGTGATGACCTACCGCAGCCGTTACCGCAGCGACCTCGATCTGCGGCGCGTCGTGCAATTGCTGTTGCTCGACGAGATCAACCCGCGCTCACTCGCCTACCAGCTCGCCGCCGCGCACGACGTGATCGAGCGGCTGCCCGAGCGGCGCGCCGTGGCCGGCCACGACGCACTCGGCAAGCTCGCCATCGCCGCGGTCAGCCAGGTGCGGCTGGCCGACCCGAACCGGTTGCTGAGCGACGACCGTGACAACTGGCAGAGCCTGCAGAAGTTCCTCAAGGGCGTGCAGGACCTCACCGAGTCGATGGCGGACGCGATCAACGGCGTCTACTTCAGCCACACCGAGGCCAGCCGTTCGTTCGGCTTGAACCGGCTCCCGATCGGCAACATGGCACGCTCGGCGCTGCCACCGCAGCGCGACGACGCCCGATGAAACTGACCGTTCGGCACCGGACCCTCTACAACTACACGGCGTCGGCGAGCCAGTCGATCAACCAGGTGTGCCTGCTGCCGCGCGACACCCCGCAGCAACGGTGCCTGCAAACCGACCTTGTGGTGAGCCCACGGCCTAACCGCATTGACAGCCGGGTCGACCAGTTCGGCAACACGGTCGCGCTGTTCGACCTGCACACGGCGCACACGGCATGTGACATCGTTGTCGACTCGCTGATCGAAACGGCCGACGCGCTTGACCCGCTGCCGCAATCATCGACCGCCGCAGCCAACGGCGCCACGCTGCAGTCGCGCCGCGACCCCGATGCGCTGATGGCACGCGACTGCCTGTTGCCGTCTCCGTCGATTCCGAAAGACGCAAGCGCGGCACCGATTGTCGAGGAGTTGCCCATCGGCGACGAACCGGTCTTGGCGTATGCCGAACGCCTGATGCAGCACATCTACGGCACCTTCCAGTACACATCGGGCTTCTCGACCGTGTTGACTCCGCTCTCGACCGTGGTCGCCGCACGCAAGGGGGTGTGCCAGGATTTTGCCCACCTCGCCATCGCCGTGCTGCGGACCCAGGGTGTGCCGGCGCGCTACGTCAGTGGCTACCTCGAAACCCTGCCGCCCCCCGGCGTTGAGAAACTGCAGGGCGCCGACGCGTCGCACGCGTGGTTCTCGGTGTTTTCGACCGAATCCGGTTGGTTCGACTTCGATCCAACCAACAACAAACGCCCCGATTCGCAGTACGTCACGGTGGGTTGGGGACGCGACTACAGCGATGTTGTTCCGGTCAAGGGAGTAGTCTATGGTGGCGGTGCGCATACACTGACCGTCGAAGTGGACGTCAACCGTATTGGGCAACCGAGGCTCGTTTCGGAATAAGGGACCCCTGATGCACAGCAGTCGATGGCGTGATTACACCAGTCCCTGTCACGACGAGCTGATGCACCAAAATGGGTCAGCGCGCGACTTCGCCACCGACGTCGCCAGCTGGCTCGACGACCTCGACGACGACGCACTGATCCAACGTCGTGACGCCGCAGAACTTGCCATCCAGCAGATGGGTATCACCTTCACGGTGTACTCCGACAAGGGCAACATCGACCGTGAGTGGCCCTTCGACATCATCCCGCGCATCATCAGTGACCGAGAATGGCGCGCGGTCGAAGCCGGACTGAAACAGCGCATCCGTGCGCTCAATTGCTTCATCCATGACGTCTACAACGAACAGGCAATTTTCAACGACGGCGTGGTGCCGCGCGACCTGATTGAAACGTCTACCAATTTTCGACCTGAATGCCTCGGGCTGACCCCGCCGCACAGCGTGTGGGCGCACATCTGCGGCAGCGATCTGGTGCGCGACAAGGACGGCACGGTCTACGTGCTCGAAGACAACCTGCGCGTGCCGTCGGGCGTGTCCTACATGATCGAGAACCGCGAGATCATGAAACGCACGGTGCCGGAGTTGTTCAGCCGTTGTCGGGTGCGCCCGGTCGACAACTACACCAGCAACCTGCGGCGCATGCTGGCCTCGCTCAGCCCGGTGCCCAACCCGACGCTCTGCGTGCTGACCCCCGGGGTGTTCAACTCGGCCTATTTTGAACACGCGTTTCTCGCCCAGGAGATCGGCGCGGAACTGGTCGAGGGCCGCGACCTCGTGGTGCAGGACGACACCGTCTACATGCGCGACGTCAACGGCCTGATCAAGGTCGACGTGCTCTACCGCCGCGTCGACGACGCCTTCCTCGACCCGAGCTGCTTCAACCCCGATTCGAAGCTCGGCGTGGCCGGCCTCATGGACGCCTGGCGCGCCGGCAACGTGGCGATCGCCAACGCGCCGGGTGCCGGCGTCGCCGACGACAAGGTCGTGTACTCCTACGTGCCGGACATCATCCGTTATTACCTGAACGAGACACCGACGCTCGCCAACGTCCCGACCTACCGGTGCAGCGACCCGGACAGCTTGGCGCATGTGCTGGACAACCTCGACGCGCTGGTGGTCAAGCCCGCCAACGAATCCGGTGGCTACGGCATGCTGATCGGCCCGCACAGCACCGCCGAGCAGCAGGCGGCGATGGCCGACAACATCCGCGCCAACCCGCGCAATTACATCGCCCAGCCGACTCTGTCGATCTCGACCTCGCCGACCCTGTGCGGGGGCGGCGAGGACCCCTTGAGCCTGGCCGCGCGCCACGTCGACCTCCGGCCTTTCGTCTTGCAGGGCGATGACATCACCGTCACCACCGGCGGCTTGACCCGCGTCGCCCTGGTGCCCGGGTCCCTGGTGGTGAACTCCTCGCAGGGCGGCGGCAGCAAGGACACCTGGATCGTCGAGGACGGCGTCGAGGGTGCGCCGTCGTGACGCGACCCGAACCCACCTCGGCACGAGTCTGAGCCCATGCTGTCCCGCGTTGCAGAGAACGTCTACTGGCTGAGTCGCTACCTCGAGCGAATCGAAAACTCCGCGCGGCTGATCAACGTCTACAGCCGCTCGCTGATGGACCTGCCCGACGTGCAGTCGCACGACGGCTGGATGCCGCTGATCTCGATCACTGGCCTCGACGCGCTCTACCTCAAGCACTACGCCGAGGCCAGTGCCCAGGATGTCACCACCTTTCTGGTCGCCGACGAGCGTAACCCGGGCTCGATCATCAACGCGTCGATTGCCATCCGCAACAACCTGCGCAGTGCGCGCGACGTGTTTCCGAAACAGCTCTACCAGCGTATCAGCACCCTGGTGCGCTACGTGCGCAGCGCCTGCGAGCAGGGCGTAACGCTGGCCAACCGCCGCCAGGTCCTCGAGGCGATCGAACGGCAGGTGCTCGAAATCTCGGGGGCTATCCACGGCAGCCTGCGTCACGATCAGGCCTACCGCTTCACCCGCATGGCCTGCTACCTCGAGCGCGCCGACATGACCACCCGGGTGCTCGATGTGCCAAAGAGTGTGACCACACCGGACGGTGACACCGACTTTGCCTCGAACGACCACCGCGACTGGATGGCCGCGCTGCGCTCGGTGTCGGCCATGCAGATGTACCGCCGGCACGTGCGGCAACCGGTCAACGCGACCGGCTGCCTCGACTTCCTGCTCAAGGACGCGCAATTGCCGGCGGCCTGCCTGTTTTGTCTGGTTCGGCTCGACCGCTGTCTCGAGCACTTTCCCAACCACGACGACGCGCGCGCGCTCGTGGCGTCGCTGCACGCGCGCATCGACGCTGTCGACACCGACGCCCTGGCAGCCGACGCCCTAGCACGGCACCGCTTTCTCGACGCGGTCCAGAGTGATCTGCTCGACATCGGCGACGCGATCACGCGAGCCTACTTTCCGCCGGTTCCGGAGACCGCATGAGCATCAAGGTCGCGCTCGACCACACCACGACCTACCGCTACGACAAACCCGTTACGCTCGGTCCCCACATCATCCGGCTGAAGCCCGCCGCGCATTGCCGCACACCGATCCTGAGCTACAGCCTCAACGTGACGCCCGCGGCGCATTTCATCAACTGGCAGCAGGACCCGTTCGGGAACTACCTCGCACGGCTGGTGTTCCCGGAACCCTGCCGTGAGTTGACGGTCACGGTCGACCTCGTTGCCCGTCTCGACGTGATCAACCCCTTCGATTTCTTTGTCGAGGACAGCGCCGAGCAGTTCCCCTTCGACTACGACGCGAGCACGCTGGACGAGGTCGCGCCGTACCGCGATGTCGAGCCTGCCGGGCCCAGATTGCACGCCTGGTTGAAAGCGAATCGCCCGGACCGCCGCAAGGTGATCGACGCGCTGGTCGAAATCAATCAGGCCGTCCAACGCGACATCACGTACAACGTGCGCATGGAGCCCGGCGTACAGTCCTCCGAGGACACCCTGCGCAAGGCGAGTGGGTCCTGCCGCGACAGCAGTTGGCTGCTGGTCGAGATCCTGCGGCACTACGGCATTGCCGCGCGCTTCGTATCAGGCTACCTGGTGCAGCTCACCCCGGACATCAAGGCGATCGACGGCCCGGTGGGTGCAGCAGCGGACTTCACCGACCTGCACGCCTGGGTCGAAGCCTACCTGCCGGGCGCCGGTTGGGTGGGCCTGGACCCGACCTCGGGCCTCTTCGCCGGGGAAGGGCACATCCCGCTGGCGTGCACCCCGCAACCGTCGAGTGCAGCACCGATCTCGGGCGCCGCGAGCGCCGCGGCAGACGACTTTTATTTTCACAACCGGGTGTCCCGTTTTGACGAACGCCCGCGCGTGACCAAGCCCTACACCGACGCCGTCTGGGCCGACGTGCTCGCACTCGGCGAGCGGGTCGACCGCCAGCTCTCGGAGGACGACGTGCGCCTGAGCATGGGCGGCGAGCCGACCTTCGTCTCCACGGAGAACCTCGAGAGCCCCGAGTGGAACGAAGCGGCACTCGGCGAACACAAAACCGAGCGCGCTGCGGCACTGATGGCGCGCCTGCGCACGGCGTTCGCACCGGCGGGTGTCACGGCCTTCGCCCAAGGCAAGTGGTACCCGGGCGAACCGACGCCGCGCTGGGCCATGATCTGCCACTGGCGTCGCGACGGCGAACCGATCTGGCGCGACCCGACGCGGCTCGCACGCCCGGGGCAGGGCGGGGCCACCCCTGCGGATGCCGAGCAGGTGGTGAAAGGCTTGTGCACGCAGCTCGGGCTCGATGCCGGTTGTGCGCGGGCGGTGTATGAAGACCCGCTGCACCACGTGCACCTCGAGTCCCTGTTACCGGTCGAGACCGCACTGCGCGATCTCACGCTCTCGGACCCGGACGCGCGCGCCGAGACGGTGCGGCAGATCGATCGGGGCCTCGACGCGCCGGTTGGCTGGATCCTCCCGCTCGAGCACACCGGCCAGCGCTGGGTGAGCCAACGCTGGCCGTTGCGCCGTGACGAAGTCTTCCTGATTCCGGGTGACTCGCCCGCCGGCATGCGGCTACCGCTCGACTCGCTGCCGCCCGACACCGCCGTCGACCGCGAGGCCCGCCAGGTGCCCGAGGACCCGATCTACTGGGGCGACGCACTGCCCGGCTACAACACGCTCGCACAGCGCCACGACGCCGCTGATGAGGGCGGCACAACCGAGGCCGGCGGTGTGATCCGCACCACGCTGGTTGCCGAAGTGCGCGACGACACGCTGTACGTGTTCCTGCCACCGGTCACGTCCGCCGCGCACTGGCTGGACCTCATGTGCGCGCTGGAACACGCGGTCGCGCGCACCGGCACGCCGTGCGTGATCGAAGGCTATGAGCCGCCACACGACGCCCGTTTGACGTCCTTTCGCATCACGCCCGACCCCGGTGTGATCGAAGTCAACATCCACCCCTCGGTGTCGTTTGACGAGCTGGTCGCGCGTACCGAGACGCTGTACGACGCCGCTGCGCACTGCAAACTCGCTGCCGAAAAGTTCAACGTCGACGGCCGACACACCGGCACAGGCGGTGGCAACCACGTGACCCTCGGTGGCCTGACCCCAGCAGACAGTCCGTTCCTGCGTCGACCGGACCTGCTCGGCAGCGTGATCCGCTACTGGCAGCACCACCCGAGCCTGTCGTACCTGTTCTCGGGCCTGTTCGTCGGTCCGACCAGCCAGGCACCGCGCGCGGACGAAGCACGCAGCGAGACGCTGTACGAGCTTGAGATGGCGCTCGCCCGCCTTCCGCGGGGCGAGAGCGACACGCCGTGGCTGGTCGACCGGCTGTTGCGCAACATGCTGGTGGACCTGACCGGCAACACCCACCGCGCTGAAATCTGCATCGACAAACTGTACGCGCCCAGCGGGCCGACGGGTCGCCTGGGCATCGTCGAGCTGCGTGCCTTCGAGATGCCACCGCACGCGCGAATGAGCGTGGTACAGGCGCTGCTGATCCGCTGCCTGATCAGCCGCTTCTGGAATGCGCCCTACACCGGTGAGCTGGTGCGCTGGGGGACGGAGTTGCACGACAGGTTCATGCTGCCGCACTACCTCTGGCGGGACCTCGAAGACGTCGTTGCCGACCTCAACACCCACGGCTACGCCTTCGACGCGAGCTGGCTCGACGCCTTTTTCGAATTTCGCTTTCCGGTCTACGGCGAGCGCGCAATCGGCGATGTGCAGCTGCAGCTGCGCGCGGCCATCGAGCCCTGGCACGTGCTCGGCGAGGAGGCGACCGCCAGCGGCATGTCACGCTACGTCGACTCCTCGGTCGAACGCCTGCAGTTGCGCGTCAGCGGCCTGACCGCGTCGCGCCACATCGTCACCTGCAACGGCTACGAGCTGCCACTGGTCAACACCGGCACACCTGGCGAATACGTCGTGGGTGTGCGCTACCGGGCCTGGCAGCCGCCATTCTGCCTGCACCCGGACCTGCCGGTGGATGTGCCGCTGGTATTCGACCTGATCGACACCTGGAACGACCGCAGCCTCGGCGGCTGCGCCTACCACGTGAGCGACCCGGGCGGGCGAAACTTCGAGGACAAGCCGGTCAACGCGAACGTGGCCGAAACGCGGCGATTGACCCGTTTCGACGCCGATATGCACACCCCGGCCCCGGCGTTCCAGCATGCGCGCGCCGACGCCGGTTCCCGCTTCCAGAGCACCGAGCCGAGCCGCGCACACCGCAGCCGGGTGATCCGGCAAAACACCGACTACCCCTGCACCGCCGACCTGCGGCGGGTGCGGTCGATCTGAGAGCAGGCTCGGCCGTGACCCACGACAGCCCGCGCGAGCTCACCGAGGTGTTGAACTGGCGCCGCGTCTCGGCGCAGATCTCCACCTCCGGCCAACCGACCGAAAGCCAACTGGCCGACCTCGCGGCGGGCGGTGTCAGCCACGTCGTCAACCTCGGCCCGCACGACAACGACGGCGCGCTCGAGGACGAGGCCGGCAGTGTGGCAGCGCTGGGGATGACCTACGTCTACCTGCCGGTCGACTTCCAAGACCCGCGCGACGCCGATTTCGACGCCTTCTGCGACACACTCGCGCGGTTGGACGGCGAGCGCATTCACGTCCATTGCCTCTACAACGCACGGGTCTCGGCGTTCTTCTACCGACACGCCCGGGAGTGCCGGGGCGACACCATCGGTGAAACGGTGGACACCGCCTTCGCGCGCATGGACGGTATCTGGCGCCCGGGTGGTGTCTGGGCCCGCTTCATCGGCGACGACAGCGCGCTCGACACCCCCAACCGGTTCAAGGGTTACGAGTACTGAACCCGCGTTGCGCGCGACGAACCTCACGTCAGCTCGCTGCGTATCAATGCCCGTCAGGCGCAGGCCCGCAACAGGCCGCAGTCGCGCCCGTCGGCCCGGCAACCTGAATCGCGGGACAGGCGACGGTGCAGCAGGATCAACGCGTGCAACCGTTGTCGGGCAGGGGGATCAGCACCGTGCCACAGCCAGCACACTCAGTGAAAAACGGGCAGGCGTTGGTCGGCACGGTCTCGTCTGCCCGGTGTCCGCAGTCCGGGCACCGCAGCGTGGACAGCGTGAGGGGAGCGGGATCGCTCCTCGTCGGACGCACCTCGGTGATCCGTGCCACAGCGCACACGGCTTTGCGTGCCACGGGTTGGGCCTTTGGCGTCAAGCTTAACTAAACTGTATAGTAAAGTTTTGAACGGAGCGCAGACCGTGCTGCAGGAACGCGTCGAGGGAAAATGGCTGGCGTCGTTTCGACGCGTGTTTACGCTGAACGGCATCGTGCAGGGCACCACCGTGGCACTGGTGTCCGAAACGCAGTCGCGGCCGGTGCTGGTGCACCTCGCCGAGCTGGCGCTCTGTGACCTTGGCGCCAACTTCTGCATGCTCTGCATGCCGACGCCCGAGCAAACCGCACCGGTGCCGGTCAAAGGCACCGGCACCTCGCTCGCGATTGCCCACAACCGCGCTGCCATCGAGGCGATGAAACAGTGTGAGGTGGTGGTCGATTGCACCGTCGAGGGCATGATCCACTCGCCCGAGTGGCCCGAAGTCGAGGCAGCCGGTGCGCGCATCCTGGTCGTGACCAACGAGCACCCCGAAATCCTCGAGCGCACCGAGCCGCGCGCCGAGCTCGGCCCGAAGGTCGCGCTGGGTGTCGAGATGCTGAAGGCCGCGTCGGAGATGCGTGTCACCTCCGCCGCCGGCACCGACCTCCTCATCGACGTCCGCGGCGCGCCCTGTGGTGGCACCCCCGGTTTCGGCACCACGCCCGGGCATGTCGCGCACTGGCCAGGCGGCCTGTGCCTGGCCTTTCCCGGACCGGGCACCGTCAACGGCCGGATCGTCATGGACGTTGGCGACATGAACCTCACCTTCAAGACCTACCTCGCCAGCCCGATCGACATCACGATTGAAGACGACTTTGTCACCGGCATCCGCGGCGACGGCCTCGATGCAAAGCTGTTCCGCGAGTACATGGCCGCCTGGGATGACCCCAAAGCCTACGGCCTCTCGCACGTCGGCTGGGGCATGAACCCGCACGCGCGCTGGGTGTCTGGTGCGTTGTACGACAAGCGCGACATGCAGGCCGTGGAGTTCCGCGCCTGGGCCGGCAACTTCCTCTGGTCAACCGGCGCAAACCAGTACGCCGACCGTTTCACCGAGGGGCACTTCGACCTGCCGATGCGCGGTTGTACGATCACTCTCGACGGCACCGCCGTGGTGGTCGACGGCGCCCTTCAGGGAGAGCTCGCGTGAGCCAGATCGGGGACTACTACGACCTGTCACGCGTTCGGCCCGACGTGCAAACCGTGCTCGAGCGCATCAACACCCTCGGCGCGGAGCGCTTCGCGCCGCGCGCCAAGGCGATCGACGACGACGCGAGCTTCCCGGTCGACAACTACCGTGACCTCGCGGCCGAGGGCCTGCTGACGCTCACGGTGCCGGAGGCCTTCGGCGGCCACGGCTTCAGCCTCGGTGAGTACGCCATGGTCGGTGCGGAGATCGGCAAGTACTGCGGCGCAACCGCCCTGACTTTCAACATGCACAACTCGTCGATGATGTGGTCGCGGTTCATGTACGAGATGCCGCACCTGACGGACGCCGAACGTGCGGCTTTTGCGCCCTTGCGCGAACGGCAGTTTAGGCGTGCCGTGGAGGAGCAGGGCATCTACTCGCAACCCATCTCCGAGGCCGGGCAGAACTGGACCTCCAAACCCGCGCAAACCCGCTGCGAGAAGGTCGAGGGCGGGTGGCGCATCAACGGTTTCAAGAAGTTCGCAAGCCTCGCGGGCCACTGCGACTACTACTCGATCGTGTGCACCGAGCACGTCGAGGGCGTCGAACCCCGGCACGAGGACACCATGATCTTCGTCGTGCCCAAGGACGCGCCCGGTCTGTCGGTGCAGGGCGACTGGGATCCGCTCGGCATGCGCGGCACCCACAGCCGCGACCTCGTGCTCAAAGACGTGTTCGTCAGCGAAGACGACCTGATGATGCCGCGCGGCATCTTCATCAAGACACTGCCACACTGGCCGCACGTGATGGCCACGCTCTCGCCCACTTACATGGGGGTGGCCCAGGCGGCGTTCGATTTAACCGTCGCCTACCTGCGTGGCGAGGTACCGGGGCAGCCACCGGCCGACCGCCGCCTGTACGCCACCAAGCGCCAGGCCGTGGCCCAGATGTACGCCCGTTTGTCGAGTGTGCGCGCGCTCTGGTGGCAGGCGTTCATGGAGGCTCGGGGCTTTCCGTCGAAAGCGCAGGTCCTGCGCATGTACGCGGCCCAGTACAACGTCATGGAGGGCGTGCAGGAGATCGCCGCGATGGCGATCCGCACCTGTGGCGGCCAGGCGATGTTGAAGTCGTTGCCGCTCGAGCGCATCTACCGCGACAGCCGGTGCGGCGCGCTCATGCTGCCGTACACCTCGGAGATCATGGAAGACTACCTGTCGGTGCTGACGCTCTACGACCTGGACGAGCTCGACACCGCACCGGGCGACCCGGACACCAGCCGCAATTCATTGTGGCGCGGCCACGCCGATGTGCTGCTGCCCCCGTCGGTGGCTTGAGCCGTGGCACGCCAACGGGTGGAGGTGGTGGGACAGAGTGCCCTCGACGCCGACCGCGTCTGGCGCACGGCGCGCCAGTTCGTGTCCGACTGGCACCCGGCTATCCGAACCGTCCGGGCCGAGCAGGGCGGCACGGTGCGCGCCTTTCACGTGCACGGCGACGACAGCCTCTACCGCGAACGCCTGAGCGGGTTCAGCGACACCGACCGCTGCCTCCGTTACCGGCTGTTGGCCGGTGTCGAGGGCCTCGAGGCCTACCGCGCCAGTCTCCGCGTCACACCGCTGACAGAGGGCGGCTGCCGCGTGGTGTGGCGCGCCGAGATCGACGCCCGCCCGGATCGGGTCGAGGCCATCGCGGCCGGCACGCGCGCAGTCTTCGAGGCCGGCGTAGCAGTGTTGGTGGCAGCGCCTGACACGCCGGCGCCTGTGCAGACTGGCGCGACTCTCCCACCGCCAACGACCCGCACGGTGCACATCGACGGATCGCCCCGATTGGCGGTGACGGTCAACGACACCGACAGCGACACGCTGTGCCTTTTTCTGCACGGCATCGGCGGCCAACGGCACAACTGGCAGCCGCAACTGCTGTCGCCGCTGCCGGCCCGCTGCGCCGCCCTCGACCTGCGCGGGTACGGCGAGAGTGCCCTCGGTGAGGCGCAGAGCACGGTCGATGACCACTGCGAGGACATCGCGCGCGTGCACGCGGCGCTCGGTGGCACGCGCCTCGTGCTCTGCGGATTGTCCTACGGTGCCTGGCTCGCCGCGAGCTTTGCCCACCGACACCCGGAGGCGCTCGCGGGCCTCGTGCTCTCGGGCGGGTGCACGGGCCTGTCCGAGGCCGACGCCGACGAACGTGGCCGTTTTCTCAGCGCCCGCCAGGCCCCGCTCGACGCGGGCCGCACGCCCGCCGACTTCGCCGGCGAGGTCGTCGACCTGATTGCCGGTCCGCACGCCAGCACGGCCACACGGCGCGCGCTGCACGATTCCATGGCGGCGATTTCGGTGGCGTGCTACCGCGACGCGATCACCTGCTTTGCCAATCCGCCCGAGCGCTTCGATTTCGCGCCGCTCAACCTGCCGGTGTTGCTGATGACCGGCGAACACGACCGGCTCGCGCCGCCTGACGAGCTGCGCGGTGTGGCTGACCGCATCGAGCGGGCCGCCGCGCACGCCAGCGTGCGCTTCGAGGTGGTGCCGGGCGCGGGCCATGTCTGCAATCTCGAACAGCCGGATGATTACACCGCACAGCTTCGGGACTTCCTCGGCGGCATCGCGTCGGCATGAGCGTGTCGCGACGCGAGCAGAACCGACAAGCCAAGGCCGGGCGCATCCTCGACGCCGCCCTGCAGGTGTTCGCCGATCAGGGCTACGACGGCGCCAGCATGGATGCCATTGCGCGTGAGGCCGGTGTCTCCAAACCGACGCTCTACCAGTACTTTGGCAACAAGCAGGCGCTGTTCACCGCGATGCTCGACACCGAGCGCGAGGGCATGCTTGCACCGCTGAGCCAGGTCGAGGGGCGCGACACGGTGACCGTGCTGCACGCCTTCGCCTGGCGCTACGCCAAGGCCGTGTTGCGGCCGGACATGCTGTCGCTCGCACGCTTGATCATCGGCGAAGCGGCACGGCAACCCGGCATCGGCGCACTCTTCCAGTCGGTCGGCCCGGACACGGTGCGCGCCGGCCTGGTCGACTACCTGCAGGCGCAACGCGACGCCGGCGCCTTGGTGTTCGACGACGCCGAGCTGGCCGCCGAAGACCTCTGGGGCCTGATCCTGTCCGCACCGCGTACCCAGGCGCTCTACCGACCGGAGGTGCGCCTCACGGAGCGCGCGCTCGCCCGCTATATCCACAACGGCTTGCGGGTGTTCCTGACGGCCTACGCACGCGAGCCGAAACCCGCGCTGGACACCCTGACCAGGCTGATCGACGCCGGTCCGGCGCGCCGGCGACCCGCACGATGACCCGATGCACACGCGCCAGTGTGGTGTGTATCTCGGCGATCGCTGCGCTCTGGCTCAACAACACCAGCGTGTTCACCACCGTCGACACCGAGGCACCTCTGCGGCTGATCGCGCACCGGGGCGTGCACCACGTGTACACCGGCACGCAACGCGGCAACGACACCTGCCGTGCAAGCCAGGTCGAACCCATCACCCACGGCTACATCGAGAACACGGTACCGTCGATGGAGGCCGCGTTTGCGGCCGGTGCGGCGGTGGTCGAGGTCGATGTGCACCTCACCGTGGACGGGGTGTTTGCGGTTTTCCACGACTGGACGCTCGACTGCCAGACCGACGGCCACGGCGTGACCCGTTCACACCGCTTCGACGCGCTCGCACGGCTCGACCTCGGCTTCCGGATCACCGCAGACGGCGAGACCTTTCCGCTGCGCGGGCAGGGCGTCGGGCTGATGCCACGGCTCGACGACGTGCTCGCGCGGTTCCCGGGGCGGATCCTGATCAACCTCAAGAGCCGCGACGCGCGCGAAGGCAGGGAGCTCGCGAAACGCCTCAACGCGCTCGACGGCGCAGCCACGGCGTTTGCGGTGTACGGCGGCGGGCCACCCGTGAATGCAACATTGGCTTTAGTGCCAGGCTTGCGCGGATTTGACAAGCGGGTGCTCGTACGCTGCTGGGGCCTGTACGCGCTGGTCGGCTGGAGCGGCTGGGTGCCACCGGCGTGCCGCGACCGTCTGCTGGCCATTCCACTCGACATGGCGCCGATGCTGTGGGGGTGGCCACACCGGCTCACGGCCCGTCTGCGCCGCGCCGGCAGCGAGCTGATCCTCTGGGGTCCGTACGACGGCTCGGGCTTTTCAAGCGGTATCGACGACAGGGCAACCCTGGACAGGGTGCCGACGGGCTTTGGCGGCTTCGTCTGGACCAACACAATCGAGCGCATCGGGCCCGCCCGGGCCACAGGTGCAACTGAGCCCCCCACTTGATTTGCCAACGCAACGGCCTACCATGGCACCGAGCGCGCACCCGATCGGGCGCCGCTCGGGTCACCAGACGGAGCATGCACCGTGAGCGTATCGGCACCAGTTGACCAGGGCACGTCGTTCCCGCCACTCGCCACCGTGCGGGCGACACTCCGACCGCGCTGGTACCGCAGCCCGATCGACCCGGCGCGTTTGCGGGCGCTGTCGAGACGCAGCGACCGGCAGGGCTGGTGGCAGGCGGGCGGGCATGCCAGCCTCTTTGCCACCACCGCCGCGTTGACACTGGCGTGCTGGGCCGCCGAACTGTGGTGGGCCATGCTGGTGGCACTCTGGTGCCATGGCTTCGTCGCGAGTTTCTTCTCCGGCACAGCGCCGCACGAACTCGGCCACGGTACGGTGTTCCGGTCCCGCCGCTTGAACCGGGTCTTCCTCTACGTGTTCAGTGCGATCAGTTGGTGGGACCCGTTCGACTACGCGGCCAGCCACACCTACCACCACCGTTACACCACACACCCCGAAGCCGACCGCGAGAACCGCCTGCCCATCACGCCGAGCCTGCGGCCCGGTCTGGTCGTCCAGCTGCTCACCGTGAACCTCTTCTCCCGACCCGGGCGCAATTTCAGCAAGGGCGGCTTTTTCAGTGCGGTGCGCCTGACGGTTCGCGCCGCGTTCGACCGCCCGGTGCGCGCCGAGGAGGCTCCGAGTCAGGAGTGGCTCGCGGCCCTGCACGCCGACCAGCCCGATCTGCGCCGTCAATCGGTGCTGTGGTCCCGCACACTGCTCGCGCTTCACGGCGGGGTGCTGGTGGTCTCGGTGCTCAGCGGCGCCTGGATCGTGCCGCTGTTGCTGACCACTGCGGCGTTCACCGCCAACATCGGCAGTTACCTCGTCGGTGTGACCCAGCACTGCGGCCTTGTGGAGAATAGCACCGACTTTCGCAAGAACACACGGTCGATCCGCATCAACCCGGTGCTTGCGTTCCTCTACTGGCACATGAACTGGCACACCGAGCACCACATGTACGCCAATGTGCCGTGCTACAACCTGCCCGCGCTGGCGCGCGAGCTCGCCCCGGACATGCCCGAACCGCGCAGCCTGACCGGCGCCTGGCGGGAAATGCGCGAGACCTGGCGACGCCAACAGACCGATCCGAACTACAGCTACGACACCCCGATTCCACCGCCACACGACGCGGACACGGCCGGCACCGAGAGTGACGCCTTTGCTTCACTGGGCGACCTGGCACCTCACGGGTTGCGCTCGACACCACACAACTGACCCGGGGCACCCTACGATGTTGCAGTTCGACGCGAAAACCACCGAACTCCTCGAAATTGCCTACCAGGGCGCGGATGTCAGTCGCCGCCGACGCATGGCTTTCGACGCGATGCACTTGTCAGTGGGCGACACGGTGGTTGACGTCGGCTGTGGAAACGGGCTACTCACCGAGGAGATCGCCAGGGCGGTGGGCGAGCAGGGGCGCGTAGTCGGTGTTGACCCAAGCGACGCCATGCGGGCGCATGCCGTGGACCGGTGCAGCCATCACACCACCGTGTCCATCGTTGCCGGATCAGCAGACGCGTTGCCGCTGGACGATCAGGATGCGGACACGGTGGTTGCTGTCCAGGTGCTGGAGTACCTGACACGGATTGAATCCGCCGTGCGCGAAGCCTATCGCATCTTGCGACCGGGTGGCCGTTTCGTCGCTGTCGACACCGGCTGCAACACCCTCGACTGGTACAGCGAGGACACCGCGCGGATGCGACGCATTCAATTGGCGTGGGAACACCACTACGCCGAGGCAAACGTCGCCGCACAGTGGTCCGAGTGGGTCCGCTCCGCGGGCTTCAAGGCCGTGTCCATCGAGCCCTTCACCTACTGCGATGTGACCCTGCGGCCCGACGGCATTGCGTTCATGCTGATGCACCTGATGTCGCGCTATGCACTGGAAAACGGACACGTCTCCGACGCTGAAGCACAGGCCTGGTTCGACGAACAGGTGGATCTCGCACGCCGTGGCCGTTTTTTCTTCTCCCTGAGCTACTACTGCATGAGCGCAATCAAATGCTGAGACGGCAGCGCTGTGCACAGGCCGACCGTCAGCCCGTTGAGCCTCATTGTGGGTTGTGAAAACACGCGCGATCGAACGCAATCGGCAAGCTCAGCGGTCCGGTGTTGCCACTGTCGGGTAGCCACCGCGCCGGGCCTGCGAGGCGCGGCGCATGAAGCCGTTGTGACAGGCAGGTGAGAGCCACCATCATGTCACTCCGGGCCACCGGCGAGCCGATGCAGTGGTGCTTGCCGCCGCCGAACGCAAAGTGTGGTTTACGCGTGGCCGTGATGTCGAACCCCGCCTCGAAATACGCCGGGTCGGTGCCCGAGGCCGCAGCGAAGAGGTGTACCGTGGTGCCGGCCGCTATCGCGAGGTCCCGGTAGCGGAAATCCACCGTCGCCTCCCGACTCACCCAGGTGGTGGTGGGCCGCACGCGCATCACCTCGTCGACGGCGGCGCGCGCGAGTTCAGGTCGGCTGCCGAGCAGCGCCCACTGGTCTGGGTGCTCGAGGAAGCAGGCGAGCGCCAGACCGATCTGGCCACGGGTCGTGTCGATCCCGCCGAAAATCGAGATCACAATCAGGTCGAGGACTTCCTGCTCACTGAGCGAACCGTGTGCGTCGTGCGCGGTGATCAGGCTGCCAACGAAATCGTCAGCCGGTACCCGCCGCCGTTCAGCGACCAGTTCGCCTGCGATGGCCATGAGCGCGTTCAGCGCAGCGTCCGAGCGGGCCTCGTCGTGTTTGTAGTTCACGCTCAGGGCGTAGCCCATGTCGATTGCGTGGTCAGCGACATCGCGCCACTGCGCGGTGTCGATGCCGATCAGCTCACAAACAATCTGACTGGCGTAGGGTTCGGCAAAGTCAGCCATGAACTCGCACCGGCCGCGGTCGACAATGTCATCGATGAGCGTGGTGGCCAGGCGCTCGAATCGGGGCCGCAGCGCCGTGACCTGACGCGGCGCGAACGCGGGTTGCGCGAGCCGACGCAGGCGGGCGTGGTCTTCACCTTCCTTGTTCAGCATGCTGCGTTTCCACCAGCGCGCCCAGTCGCCTTCGGCCTGGTTGTGGTCCGGCCATTGACCGGACCCCTGCCGCAGAGCAGGGTGTCTGACGAGTTCCTTGACCGCGTCGTATTGCAACACCGCAAGACCGTAGGGTGTGGTCGCGTACCAGCTTTGCTCACGCGCTGCGCGCACCGCGTCCGAGCGCATGGAGAAGTCCGGGCGCGTCGGGTCGAGAAACGGCACCGGCGGCGTGGCAGACGCGCTCACACGCTCACCTGCGGCAGTGCGCCACGCACGGCGAGCGGGTTGTGGCCATAGTGCTTGCGGAAGGCGCGGGACAGCGCTTCGGTGGAGGCGTAGCCGTACCGGCCCGCCACCGTCTGCACCCGATCGCCCCGTTCGATGTCCTGACGGGCGAGTACCATGCGCCAGTGACGCAAGTAACTCATCGGCGATTGGCCGACGAGTTCGACGAAGCGCGTGGCAAAGCGGCTGGTGGACAAGCCCGCCTCGGCAGCGAGGTCATCGATACGCCACGCGTGCCCGGGACGTTCATGGATCGCGACAATGGCATGGCAGAGCCGGGGGTCCGCCAGGCCCGCGAGCAACCCGGTGTCGGTGCTGCCAGCGGACAGCAGTGCGCGCAGCAGCCGCACCAGCAGCACCTCGCCCAGGCGGTTGACGACCGAGCCGGCACCGCAGCGTCCCTCTCGGCTCTCGGTCACCAACAAGTTGACCAGGCTTTGCATTTCGGTGTCCGCATCGATCGGCAGCTCGATCAACGGTGGCAGGGCACGCGTCAACGGGTTGCCCGCGCCGCCGAGCGAGGCGCGCGCGGAAAACACCGTTCGCGCACCCTCGCACAACGCCGTCCGACTGGCGGAAACGGCGTCGCCCGACGGGGCGAACAGCACGCGCAAGCGCACCGGCCCATACCGGTGCTCGACGACGACGAGGTTGGCCTCAGGGCACGGTGTGGGCTGCACATCGAGCGCAAAGCGCGACACCAGTGCAGAGAGGCGGTCCGGTCTGTCCATGCAGAATTCGATTGTTTTGATCAATTATTCAGTAATTTCTTGATCATAATCTCTGATAGTGTTCGCATCAAGCTTTCAATCGGAGACCCCAGGATGCTCATTCCCCGTCAGAAAACACCGGAACTTGCTGTCGACACCTTGTCGCACGGCGCCTTCAACCTCAGCGACGAAACCAGCGAACGCGGCACGGTCGTGTGTTTCTACCGCGGCCTTCACTGTCCGATCTGCGCGAAGTACCTGACCGAACTCGAAAAGAAGGTCGACGATTTCGCCGAGCGCGGTGTCGGCGTGATCGCCGTGAGCTCGGACAGCGAAGAGCGCGCCCAGGCGATGGCAGACAACATCAACGCCAGCAAGATGCGCATCGGCTACGGCCTGTCACTGGAGAAGGCGCGCGAGTGGGGCCTCTACATCTCGACGTCGCGCGGCAAGACCTCCATCGGCATCGAGGAGCCGGCCCTGTTTTCGGAGCCTGGCCTGTTCCTCGTCAGCCCGGATCGCGCCTTGTATTACGGATCGGTGCAAACCATGCCGTTCGTGCGCCCCCACTTCTCCGAGTTGGTCGGAGCACTGGACTTCGCCATTCCGAACAACTACCCGGCACGCGGTGAGTACACCGGCCCGGTGTAGCTTTCGACGCCGAGCGGCGCGAACGGACGCCCGGTCCGTTCGCGCCCGGCCCGTGCGACGGCCCACGTGGACGTCGGACTGCGCGTCCCGGGCAGCATGACGCGGGCTGCGCGTACCGAACTTCGCGTTCCGAACCCGAACGGCACAACACGGTCAGTCGCGCGGATCCCCATCGAAGTAGGCGTGCAAGGCTGTCAACAGTCTGTCGACATCGGCACTCTCGTTGTGCACGTGCGCCGAGATCCGAACCCGTCCGAACTGGCCGTAGGCCCCCCAGACCTGCACACCGCGCGCGGCAAGATCCGCCCGCAGGCGCTCGACGTGTTCGACCATGAAGCAGGTGTTGCCGGCGCGCCGGGGGTCTTCGGCGGGTGTCATGAGCTCGAGACCAAGGGGTTCGAGGCCCGCGCGAATGGCGGCGCCGAGCGCCAGTGAGTGGGCTTCGATACGCGCTTCGCCGAGTGCGAGCAGCGCGTCGAGTGCGTTGTTCAGCATGTACAGGCTGACGTAAGCCGGGTTGGCCGGCAGGAAGCGGTCGGCCGTGGTTGGCAGGCTGAAGTCGAGTGGCGATTGCCAACCGCCGCTCGTGGCCACGCTGGCCCAGCCGAGAAAGGGCGGTTGCAACTCGGGCAGGCGCGCGCGGTTCCAGCAGAACACGGCCGTGCCGTGGGTGCCGAGCAGCCACTTGTAGCAACTTGACACCGTGATGTCCGCAAGCGAGGCGTCCACCGGCACCACACCGGCCGCGTGTGTGGCGTCGACAAGAAAGAGGGCGCCCGTGGCTCGGATGCGTTCGGACAGGTAGGCGATGTCCATGCGTTGGCCCGTGAACATGCTCACCTGGCTGAGCGCAACGACCCGTGTGCGCGCGTCGACCTGGGCAAGCAGCGCGTCTTCCTCGATGAGCCACGCGGTGTGGCGAACCACACGCACCTCCACGCCGCGGGCTTGCAAGGTGGTCCAGGGCAGGATGTCGGACGGGAACTCGACGTCGGTGACCACGACGTTGTCACCGGCGCGCCAGTCGAGCGCATAGCAGAGCACGTTGATGCCCTCGGTTGCCGAGGACAGGAAGGTGAGCTCGTCGTTCGGCACCTTGAAGAGTCGGGCGCATTTCGCCCGCGCCGCCTCGAACACCGCGTGCTGCAGCCCGCGCGCGGGCTCGCCCTGGCTCTTGTCGAACAGGAACTGCTGCAAGGCTACCGCGTGCGACCGCAAGGTGGGTGCCTCGCCGCCGGTGGCGAAGTGGGCGACCCCGTCGAGGCCATGGAATTCGCTGGCGGGAATCAGCGCGGGGACGGGCATGCGGTGCTCGGGTCGTGGGCGAGGCTGTGGAGCATAGCAAACGCCCGAGATCACCAGGCCGGTGCCGGCGTGCGGCTCAGCCCGACTCGGCGCGCTTGAATGCCTGGTGCTCGTCTTCGACCAAACCGATTTTCCAGTACCCCGACAGATACTGATCCTCGCGGGAAACACCGAGCTCATCGCGCAGGAAACCGCGCAGCGACTTGATCACACCCGACTCGCCCGCAACACAGGTCTGCACGCGACCTGTCGGCCGGGGCAGGTTGCGGATCAAGTCTTCCTGCTGGGTCGAATGCACCTGCGGATCCGGGTGCACCAGCCAATGAATCTCCACGCCTGCGGGCGCATCGATTGTCTGCTCGTCCTCCGCGGCAGTGACTTCGAAGATGGCAACGCCTTTCGCGTCACGTGGCATTGCCTCCAAGGTCGCCGCCGCCACCGGAAGCGCCGATGGATCGGCCGCAACGAGGTACCAATCGGCTTCAAAATGCGTGACCTTGGGCCCGCTGGGCCCCATGAAACCGAGAAAGTCACCGGCTGTGGCCTGACTTGCCCACCGCGATGCCGGTCCGTTGTCCCCGTGCGCAACGAAGTCGATGTCGAGTTCGAGTGCGTCCTCGCGAAAATGGCGCACGGTGTACGTCCGCCGAACCGGGGCCGGCCCGTCGGAGACGCGTGCAACGAACGCGTCGCGCGGCTCGTCCGCTGCCGGAATCAGCAGTTTGCAGTTGCCGCCTTCACAGCCAGCGGGGATTCCCGTCAGTTCCGGACCTGCGAAAGTCACACGGATCATGTTCGGCGTCAGGTACTGCGACGCTTTCACGGTCAGGATGCGCGGACCGCGCCCGGCCACTCGCCGCTTGACCGCATCGCCTACACGCTTCATTACGCTCATGCCATATCTCCCGAATTGAGACAGTAGAGTGGGTGCCGCCGATCGCATTCACAAGCGCATCACGACCGAACAGCGTATTCGGCTTTTGCGAACAGTCGCGCATGCCGGCGGCCATTCAACGGCACAGCCCACCCGCCGGTTTCAGCTGACCGGCAAGTGTTGTGGCGAGAAAATCGAACACCACACGGACCCGAGCGCTGGTGCGCAGCTCGCTGTGGGACGTCAACCACACCGGCATGGTGAGCGGCGGCACCGCGCTCAGCACTTGCCGGACGCGAGGCTCATCCCGGCCGCGGCGCACGTGCGTCAGCCCGATCCCGCATCCGGCCAGCACCAGGGCCCAGGACGTCGCGCTGTCGTCGCAGCGCACACGGAACATCTCGCGTCGGACGGGCACGCCCAGCGCTTCGAGGCTCGTGCGGATCTGGTCGTCGCGGTCGTCGCCGATCAGGTCGTGGTCCGCCAACGCGGCGAGCGACCCGGGCTCACCGCGCTCCGACAGGTACGCGTGCGAGGCAAAGGCACCGAACTCGAGCACACCGAGGTGACGGGTGATGAGGTTCGCCTGCTCGGGTCGAAACATGCGCACCGCGATGTCTGCCTCGCGCTGCAACAGGTTCGCGGTGGCGTCGGTGACCACGAGCTCGATCTCGATGTCAGGCTGGGCCGTGCGCAACGCCGCCAGCACCGGGGGTAACAGCCCGGCGGCAACACCGCGACTGGCAGTGAGTCGCACCGTACCGGACAAGCTGTCCTGTTGACCCGACGCCGCTGCCGCAAAACGGTGACCGGCGGCCGCGATGGCGTCGGCGTACTCCAGCAACCGCACGCCCGTCTCGGTCAACGCCATGCCGTCGCCGCGCCGTTCGAACAGGCTCACCGCGAGTTCGGACTCCAGGGCCGAGACGTGTCGGCTCAGCGTCGCCGGGCTGCGCCCCGTTGCCGTGGCCGCGACAGCCAGAGTGCCGGCGTGAGCAACCGCACAAAAAGACTGGACCCGGGTGAGGTCGGGCGTGGCAGCCGCCGTAATCGTTTCATTAACGGAATTCATGATTCCAATTTTAGCTGTATCGATGCATTTTCGGAATTGTTATACCTGTTGCCCACACTCCAACGCAACAGGCCCCACGATGCGCGCGTCACCCTCCGCAACCACCTGGATTGGTGTCATCACGTTGATTCAATCCGTCCTGATCTTCGTGCCGATGGTGATCCTCGGCAACGCCATTGATTGGCCAAACAGCCTGGATTTCGCGCCCGCGGTCGCGTTGCCGCTGATCCTCGAGCAGTTGCCGGCGGTGCGCCTCGGCTACGGGGTGTACCTCTTTTACTCGGTGGCCTGGGTCGCGGTCGGCGCCGGTCTGGTCTGGGCGGTACGCGACAACCACAGCGCGCTCGGTCCGCTCGCCGTGACCGCGATCGCGTTGATCACAGTCTCGGCACTCGCTCGGGCAGTCGGCATCATCCGCTGGCTGACCGCCTCGACCGTGCTCGCCGAGGCGTACCCGTCTGCAACACCCGAAGCGGCGCGGACCATCGAGCTGATCCAGAGCGCTGTCAATGCCTGGGGCGGGGCCGTCGGCGAACTGCTCGGTGTGTCCCTGTTCGCCGCCGGCTGGCTCGTCTGCGTGTCGGTACTGTTGTTGCGCCAGCGCAGCCTGCCGCGTTGGCTCGGCGCCACGGGCCTCTTGGCAGCCGGGCTGCTCGCCACCCCGGTGGTCGAGCTGTTCGGTTTCACCGCCAGCATCGCCTTGGCGACCAGCGCGCTGCACACCTGGCTCATGGTGGCCGGTGTCGTCTTGGTCTGGTTCGGCACCCGCGGCCGGGCAGAGACCGCGTCACCGTCGCGCTGACGGCAACCGGCGACCCGCTGCGCAACACCCCGAGAAATACGAGCCCTGGGACACGCACGCCCCGGGGCACTCGAAGCCCGAATCGGCGGCACAGCATCGGTGGGTGCAGCCCAAACGCAGGCCCGGCAGGCTGCATGTCACGCCGAGGCGCCTCACAACCTCCACCCGCTGTCGCCGCAGCGCGCGTGAGAGCGATGACGCCGCGCAACGTGCCTGGCGTTTACACAAATTTACGCTTTGCCCCCCTAGTTGCACTATCCTGCTTGCGCGAAAATCCGAGCGGCTTATCCGGTCGGAGTCACCGCGGTGAGGCAACGGTGTGTGGGCGTGCCCAATGTCGCCAAACCGGCCTTTCAGGTCCAGAGGGAACCACACATGAGACTGCTTCGCTCTCTTGCACTGGCGATCACACTGCTCGGCGCAGGGGTCTGGGGCACCGCATCGGCCGAAGGTGTCATCCCCCAAGGCCAGAGCGGCTCGGCCCCGCAGAGCCCGGTCATCGAGGGGCCGTTGACCGAAGCGCAGGCGACTGCGCTGATCTCCCGGCTTTCCGACGAGGCTGTCCGCACCATCCTGCTCGAGCAGCTGGCGACCAAAGCCGAAGAGGCCGTTGAAGATCAGGGTGCGGAGGTCAAGGATTTCGTTCACCACCTGACATCCGGTGCGTTCGCCGGTGTGGTGACGTCGATAGAGCGAGTGCCCATCCTGTTCACCAAACAGGCCGAGGCGTTCCGCACCTTCTACACCGCCCACGGCGCCGACCAACTCGGGCGCTTTGTGCTGGCGTTCCTCGCGCTGATCGCGATCGCGGCGGCGGTGGAGTGGCTGTTCCGCCTCTTCGTCGCGCGTCGGTTCACCATGCCAGAAACGGTCTCCGAGACCAACACCTTGCGGGAGACGGTGTCGCTGCTGACCGCCCGCCTGTTTCGGGACGTCGCGGGCGTGCTGGTGTTCATTTTCGTGGCGCGACAGCTTGGCCCGCTGCTCATCGCCGAACCGCTGTTGATTTACGCCGGCCTGATCGGGTCGAACCTGATTGCCATCCCGCGCATCGCCACCGCGGTCGCGCGTTTCCTCATGGCGCCGAAGCTCCCGGCATTCCGCCTGGTGCACGCCTCGGACACGGTGGCCCGGGCCTCCGTCTTTCACATGTTCTGGTTCGCCGTGCTGATCGGCGTGTCGACCGTGCTGCTGAACTTCAATCAGCTCAACGGTGTCCCGCTCGGCGAAACCCGCCTGGGGTTCTGGCTGAACCTCGCGGTCCACGTGTACGTCGCCCTGGTGGTCTGGCGGTACTGGGACGGCATGGTCGCGATGATGCGCGGTGCGGGCGAGGTGACGCCCATGGAGGCCCGCGTCGCCCGCGCGTTCCCGGCCTTCGCCATCGCCGTGTCCATCGGCACCTGGTGGGTGGTGAACATCCTGGTCAGTTACAAGAACTTTGCGCTGCTGGTGACCTCACCGCACTACAAGACCATGGCCCTGCTGCTGTTTGCTCCGGCGCTGGACACGCTGATTCGTGGCCTGGTTCGGCACCTCGCGCCCGCCATGACGGGTGAAGGCACGGTGGCCGAGCGCGCCCACCGCGCCGCCACGCGTTCCTACATCCGGATTGGTCGGGTGATCATCTTCGGCTGCGTGTTGATTGCTGTGGCGAGCTTCTGGGGCATGTCACCGACAACCATCGCGAGTGCCGGGGTTGGCGAACGGGTCGCGGCGGCGTTGGTCCAGTTCCTCATGATCCTCTCCGTCGGCTACCTGATCTACGAGGTGGTCTCGCTCTACATCAACCAGAAGCTGGCTGCGGAGATCACGGCCTCCGGCTACGACCCGGACAACGCCGACTTCGGCGGCGACGGCGGTGGCTCGGGCGGGTCGCGTCTGTCCACCGTGCTGCCGCTGGTGCTCGCCGTGGCGCGCGTGGCGATCGTTGTGCTCTTCGTGCTGCTCGGCCTGAGCAACGTCGGCATCGACACCACGCCGCTCCTGGCCGGTGCCGGTATTGTCGGTCTGGCTATCGGCTTCGGCGCCCAGAAGCTCGTCACCGACGTGGTCTCGGGCATCTTCTTTTTGGTTGACGACGCCTTTCGCACCGGCGAGTACGTCGAAGTCGAGGGCACCATGGGCACAGTGGAGCGGATTTCGATCCGCTCCATGCAGCTTCGCCACCACAAGGGGCCGATTCACACGATTCCGTACGGCGAAATCCCGAAACTCACGAACTACTCGCGCGACTGGGTGATCATGAAGCTCAAGTTCACCGTGCCGTTCGACACCGACCCGAACAAGGTCAAGAAGATCTTCAAGCGCATTGGCCAGGAGATGCTCGAACACGAGACCCTCGGACAGGACTTCCTGCAGCCCTTCAAGTCGCAGGGCGTCTTCGGCATCGACGATGTCGGTATCGTGGTGCGTGGCAAGTACATGGCCAAACCCGGCAAGCAGTTCATGATTCGCAAGGAGATCTACAACCGTGTCAAAGCCGAGTTCGACGCCGCCGGAATCGACTTTGCGCGGCGCGAGGTGCGGGTGGCCATACCGAGTCTCGAGGACAAGGACACGCTGAGCGAGGAGCAGAAAACAGCCATTGCCGCCGCCGGCGCGCAGGCGGCCCAGGACGGCGCGGGCGGCTCCACCGACGATCGCTGAGCACGGGCACACACCACTGCACACCCGCGCGGGCGCCAACGGGTTTGCGGGCGCATCCGCTTCAACACACCGACGCGGTTGAGCGGTGGGGTGTGCGCTTTCGTGCCCCGGAACAGCTGTCCCGGTGCGCAGCCCGAGTCACGTGTTTGCTCTCCGCTCTCGGTACATTGCGCTGAATTCGCGTGAGTGCGGTTGAGCCGCGCCTGTATCACCTCACGGTGAACGTGAACGCGCCCGTCTGGACATGGCCGTCACCGCTGAGACCACGCCACTCGATCCGGTAGTCTCCGACGCCCGTGGACTCCAGTGGCACGTCGACAGACCGTGTGAATGCCGTGATGTGGCCGGTATTCAGCACGACGGGTTGCTCGCTGACACGTGTCGCGGTGACGCGTGTCACGCGGAAGTCCCGTGTGAAGCTCAGTGTGATGACCTTCGGAGCAGTATCGAGCGTCGCCCCTTCGGGCGGCACCGTGGATTGGAGTGGCGAATGCGCGTGCGCCGCCACGGACAACGAGAACACCGACGCACCAACCAGAGCTCGGATCGTTTGATTTCGCTTCATCAGACACTGCCGTTCTTCCGCCTCAGTTCACCACTGTACCCGTGATTCGTGCCACGTCGGCCTGTCCAGCGCCGGCGAGCCACAACAGACCGCCACAGTCCACGGAGACGACTGTCGGTCCGTCGGTCGGGTTCCGCATTCCGCTGCACCCGAGGTGGTGGCGTTTTGGCGAGGTCAACTGCGCGATCGGGCGGCGGAGCCCGCTTGAAGACCCGTATCAGCGGCCGGCCGAACAGCCGCGAAGGGGGATACGTGGCCCAGACGGCGCGGTCGCATGGCGATCGAACCCCTGTCGAATGCCACCTGTGAGGTCCTAACAGCAGGAAAATGCGGTGCCGCCCCCTTGAGCTTCCAGTGACTGGAAGCATTATAAGGTCGAGGGCATCCACACGACCTGGCTTCATGAGCACACAGATGGACATTCAGCTTGGCATACAAGGCCTGTCGTGCGGCGGCTGCGTGGGTCGCGTGGAACGTGTGCTCGGCGACGTCGACGGCGTTCGCGATGCCACCGTGAACCTCGCGACGGAAACAGCGTCCCTGACCGTCAGCTCCAACGCGGCCCTGGCCAACGCCTCGGCGGCGTTGACGGCGGCGGGCTACCCGCCGCGGCATCGGACCGTCGAGCTGGCGCTGAGCACGCTGAGCTGCGCCTCCTGTGTGGCCCGGGTCGAATCGGCACTGGAGGCAGTACCCCGGGTCGTCAACGCCTCGGTCAACCTCGCCACCGAACGCGCCACTGTGCAAGTGCTCGGCGACACGGTTGACCCCCAGGCGCTGATCAACGCTGTTGTCGATGCGGGCTACCCCGCGCACGTCGCCAGCCACGAGACCGGGCTGAGCCACGCGAAGCGCCAACACGCCGAGACGCGTGAACTGCAGCGCGAGGTCTTCTTGGCGGCCGTGTTGGCCCTGCCCGTCGTCGTGCTCGAAATGGGCGCCCATGCGGTGCCGGGCGTTGCCGCGTTCGTCGAGAACACCTTGGGACAGCCGCTGAACTGGGCGATCCAGGCTCTGCTGACCACCCTGATCCTGGCATTTCCGGGCCGGCGGTTCTTCACCCACGGTTTACGTGCCCTGGCGCGCCGCGCACCCGACATGAACAGCCTGGTGGCGCTCGGCGCCGGTGCCGCGTGGGGTTTCTCGATGGTGGCCCTGTTGCTGCCGGGTGTATTGCCGTCCAACACCCAGGCTGTCTATTTCGAAGCGGCAGCGGTCATCGTGCTGTTGATCCTGGTCGGACGGTGGCTCGAAGCGCGTGCGCGCGGCCGAACCGGTGCCGCCATCCAGGCGCTCTTGGGCTTGCAGGAACGCACCGCACACCGCGTGGCCGGGACGGACATCGTCGATGTGGACGTGGACGACTTGACCGTGGGCGACGTCATTCTGGTGCGACCGGGCGAACGTGTTCCGGTCGACGGGACTGTCATCGACGGCGAGAGCGTTGTCGACGAGAGCATGCTCACCGGCGAGTCACACCCGGTGGCGAAGGCCGGCGGGTCCACCGTCACGGGTGGTACGGTCAACGGCGCTGGCGCGCTGACGGTCGACGTCACGGGCGTGGGTGCCGACACCACACTCGCGCACATCATCCGCCTGGTTCAAGACGCACAAGGCGCCAAACTGCCAGTGCAGAGCCTGATCGACCGGGTCACCACCTGGTTCGTGCCTGCCGTCCTGGCCGCCGCTGTCCTCACCGTGGCGGTGTGGCTTGCGGTCGGCGGCGCCGATGCCGTCTCTCTGGCCCTGGTGGCCGGGGTGTCGGTCTTGATCATCGCCTGCCCGTGCGCCATGGGCCTCGCGACGCCGACCTCGATCATGGTTGGTAGCGGCCGTGCCGCCGAACTCGGTGTGCTGTTTCGCAAGGGCGACGCATTGCAACAGCTGGCGGAGATCAGCCTTGTCGCTTTTGACAAGACCGGCACGCTCACCCAAGGACGACCGGCGGTGACCGACGTGAGGCTATCGCCCGGATTCGTCGAGGACACGGTCATCGCGCTCGCGGCCTCGGTCGAGTCGCACTCCGAGCACCCCTTGGCGGAGGCGTTCCGCCTGCATGCCAGCACACACGCGATCACCCAGCGCGCGGTTGTGGGGTTTCAAACGCACACCGGCCAGGGCGTCTCGGGCACTGTCAACGGCGCGGCGGTGAGGGTCGGTTCCAGCCGATTCATGCTGAGCGAAGGCCTGGATATCGGCGACTTCCATGCCGAGGCGCAGTCGCTCTCGAACGCGGGCAAGACGGTCCTGTACGTGGCGGTCGACGGCGAGCTGGCTGCCTTGATCGGGATCGCAGACCCGATCAAGGCGAACGCGGCCGCGACCATTGCGGCCATGCACGCGCGGGGCATCGAGACGGCCATGATCACCGGCGACAACCAGCCAACCGCCACGGCGATTGCGCGGGCACTCGGGGTTGACCGGGTGGTTGCCGAGGTGATGCCCGACGGCAAGGTCGAGGCGCTGACGGCCTTGCAGGGGACCCACGGCACGGTGGCTTTTGTCGGCGACGGCATCAACGACGCACCGGCGCTCGCGCACGCGGACGTCGGCGTGGCAATCGGCACTGGCACCGACGTCGCGGTCGAGGCGGCCGACGTGGTCCTGATGTCCGGTGACCCGTTCAGGGTGTGCACGGCGCACCGTGTGTCTGCGGCCACCATGGCCAACATACGCCAGAACCTGGCCTGGGCTTTCGGTTACAACGTGGCGCTGATCCCGGTGGCAGCCGGCGCCCTGTACCCGCTGTTCGGCGTGCTGCTGTCGCCGATGTTTGCGGCCGGCGCCATGGCCTTGTCGTCGGTGTCGGTGTTGACCAACGCGCTGCGCCTGCGACGCATCGCTGCAGGTGAAAACGACAGGGCAGAGGAGGGCGCCAGACCATGAACATCGGGGACGTTGCGACGCTGTCCGGGCTTCCGGCAAAGACGATTCGCTATTACGAAGACATCGGCCTGGTGAAACCCGAGCGCGGCGCCAACGGGTACCGCAGCTTTGCCGAAAGCGATGTGCACAAACTGACTTTCCTCGGTCGTGCCCGCACGCTCGGCTTTTCAATCGAGGACTGCCGTACCCTGCTTGGCCTGTACGAAGACCAATCGCGCGAAAGCGCCCAGGTGAAAGCGGTGGCCCAGGGACACTTGCGCGCAATCGAAGACAAGATGGCGCAATTGCAAGCCATGCACACCACGCTCTCGGCACTGGTCGAGGCCTGCCACGGCGACAGCCGACCGGACTGTCCCATCCTGACCGACCTTTCGGGTGCGACGTGATCGCCCGGGGCCGGAAGCAACGCGGACTCTACGCCGTGTCTGGTACGTCGCCGCTTCGGCGCCTGGCGCACGCAGGTGACCCGTTGAGGAGTGAGGTCGGTGGGGCGCGTGCGAGAGCCGAGCGCGCTGACTCGGTGTGTAGCGACAACCACACCCGAGTGCGAATCCGACACGACCCGAATCCGGCTCGACCATGACACAGCCACGTCGCCCGTGCCTGAGCGTGATTGCCGTGGCGTGGCTCAACTTCACGCTGTCCCACACGCCAGCGCTCGCGGAACACGAACTCGACGGTCGGGATACCCGGTTCGGCGAGTCAGTGTACGTGACGAATTGCGCCGTCTGCCACGGCGCGCTGCTCGAGGTGCAGCCGGACTGGCGCGTCCGCAAGGCCGACGGCAGCCTGCCGGCCCCGCCGCACGACGAGACCGGCCACACCTGGCACCACGACAACGCCTACCTGTTCACGTACACGAAGTTCGGCGGCGCTGCCGTGATGGCGCGCCTGGGTTTCGACGACATGCGCTCGGGTATGCCGGCATTCGGCACGGTGCTGGACGACGACGCCATCTGGGCGGTGCTGGCGTTCATCCGGTCGACCTGGCCGGACGAGATCAAGGCAATCCAGGCCGAGCGCAACCCGGACCACTGAGGCAGACCGGGTTGCGCCGTGGCCCGTTCGCGTCAGCGCAGGGCAGTGGCTTCGAGCTCGACCAGCAGCGTCGGCATGGCGAGGCGGGTGACGCCGATCAACGACATCGGCGGTCTGGCCTGCAGCGGACCGAGCCGCGCACCGAGCAGGTCGAAACCGGCGAGTGTTGCATCGACGTCGGTTGAGTACACCGTCAACCGCACGACATCGGCGAAGCCCATGCCGCCTGCAGTCAGGGTCGCTTCGAGGTTGTCGAGGGCGAGCGCAAGTTGCGCTCGCATGTCACCGTCATGGCAGGGTGTGCCGTCGGCGTCCACGGCGGTCTGGCCCGCACAGAAGAGCTGCGCCGTCGCGCCCTCAACGCGCTCGGCCTGGTTGTAGCCAAGCGGGAGGGACCAGGTCCAGGGATTGATCGCTGTGCGTGTCATGCTGTCGTGCTTCCGTTTGAAGGTGTGAGGACAGGGTACTGACACCCTGCTGACAGCATGGTGTCAGCAGACTTGACGCATACTGCGCACACCCCCGGAACCGAGCCGAATCCCGCATGCGCCGAGCCGACCGCCTGATGAAGATCGTGCACCACCTGCGCCGCCGTCGCCGTGCCGTGACCGCACAACAGATCGGCGCCGTGTTCGACGTCAGTGCGCGCACCGTCTACCGGGATATCCAGGCGCTGATGGACGCCGGTGTGCCGATCGCCGGCGAGGCGGGTGTCGGCTACGTGATCGACAAACGCTATTACCTGCCACCGGTGACCTTCGACGCCGACGAGCTCGATGCCATCGCACTCGGTATGAGCATGGTGCGCCAGTGGTCGGATGAGCGCTTCGCGGCCAAGGCCGACAGCGCCATGGCGAAGATTCACGCCGTGTTGCCCGCCGAGTTGCAAACCGAGCTCGAGCAACTCACGACCTACGCCGGGCCGGGTGACCCGGAACCGCCCTGGGAGGTCGGTTTGTCTGACCTGCGCGCCCACATCCGCGCACGCGACACCCTTGCGCTGCGCTACACCGACGCCGCTGGCGCAGTGACACAACGCCGGGTGCGTCCGCTTGCGCTGGTGTTCTTCGCACCCGCCTGGTTGTTGGTCGGCTGGTGTGAGCACCGTCGCGGTTTCCGCCACTTTCGGCTCGACCGCATCGGCGCACTCGAACCGACCGGCACGCCGTTCGTGGACACGCCAGGCGCCACCCTGGCCGACTACTGGGCGATGGAGTCCGCGTGTGCGCCGGCCTGAACGACGCCTCGGGTGCAACGCACCGACTCCGGCAACGCCCGCGCACGTGCCACGGTGAAACTCACGCTGTGCCAGCGCATCAGAGCGCTGATGCCGCAGCCAATCCGAGGACCTGAACCGGTGCCACACGCAGCCCCAACCCGAAGAACGCGCCCGTGAGGGCGTCGGTGTGGCTTGCGAGGTCACGCTGTCGGTGGTTGCTGGCGGCTCTCGTCATCCCGTTGCTCGGCTGCAGCGGCGACCCGAGCGTGGCGCGCTTCGAAAACTACCGTGAACGGCTCGCCCGCAGTATCAAGCTCGACCCGGTCGACGTCACCCCGGTCGAACCGACCGACAGGCCACCGCGCCGCTCACTGGCGCTCGAGGCCACTGATCAGAGCATCGGGCTTCTCGGCTTTCTGAAGCTCTACGACTGTGCGTTGTGGAAAACGGTCGGTGAGCGCAACAGCGCGCTGGGCAAAGTGGCCACGGCATCGCAGCGGTTGTTCACCGAGCTGGATTTTCTCCGCCTCGCGCCGGACTGCATCGACACCCTCACGGCGCGCGGCGAAGACGCCCTCGCGGACCAACTCTCGACCGCACTCGATATCAAACGGGACGAACTGCCCATCCGCATCTGGCAGGCAACGCTCGGCGGCGAGGAGTTCGAGCAGCTCTGGCACGTCCCGCTTGCACTCGGCGACTACGACGCCGAAGCCGACTTTGCACTGGAGGCCCCGCTCACGACGCTCGGCAGCTGGGTGACACGTTGGCTGAACGGCGACCACCGCTACGACGCCGAGGCGTTCGAGCTGGCGCTCGGCGCGGTGCGCCACGGCAACGCCGGGTACTGGCTGCGCGCCGCCGCGCTGACCCAATCGCAGCTGCGCGCCGCGGGCGACACCGTCGAGCGCCGCCTGGCCGGTCGTCCGCTGTGTTTCGATGGCAAGGCCAACCAGCAAGCGCGTATCGTGCTCAACGTGGTGCAAGGCTACTTCGTTGGTGACGTGCAGGTGTGGGCGTCATCGATCAATCGGGTGTTGTACCGCGTGATGCCGCTGCACCAACAGCTCGAATCCGAACTCGACCCGGTGCAGCCGGCTGCCTACCGGCTCTGGGCCGCCACCCGCGACACACAGCTCGCCGCCTTTGCAGAGGCCGCGCGCGAGCACGTTGCGACCTTGCAGCCGCTGTTGCGCAGCTGTGGTCTGCTGCCAGCCAACGGCACCGGCTGACCACGCATCAACGTACGGCCAGCCACCGTGGCAGTGCCGCGCTTTGGCTGCCGGATCTGCCGTCACGGGGTGCAGTTCCGCACC
Organism: Pseudomonadota bacterium; assembly: GCA_039196715.1. NCBI lineage: Bacteria > Pseudomonadati > Pseudomonadota > Pseudomonadota bacterium. The sequence continues at coordinate 13,525 of JBCCUP010000020.1, read as the reverse complement.
ATCGCCCGCCTCCCGCCGAAACACGCAACGCCGAGCGGGAGGAGGCCGGTATCATGGCAGGCCCGGCCTCTGCCGAATCGAGTCCCCCGAGAACAGGACCGCACCCGATGAAACTACGCGACTTCAAGGCGCTCACCTTCGACGTCTACGGCACTCTGATCGACTGGGAGAGCGGCATGGTTGCGGCGCTCAAGCCGCTGACGGATCAGGTGGGCCAACACCTGAGCCGGGACGACATCCTGCAGGCTCACGCCTTCCACGAGTCGACCACACAACGGATGACACCAGCAAAGCGCTACAGCGAGCTGCTCGCCGTGGTGTACCGCCGGCTCGCCGAGGAATGGGGCGTCGCTGTCAGCTGGGAGGCGTGCCAGGCCTACGGGCTGTCGGTGCGACAGTGGCCGGCCTTCGCGGACAGCCGGGCCGCGCTCGACTACCTCAAGGCGCACTACCTGCTGATCGTGCTGACCAACACCGACAACCTCAGCTTTCAGGGCTCGAACACCCGACTGGGCGTCGCCTTCGACGGTGTTTACACGGCCGAGGACATCGGCAGCTACAAGCCCGACGACCGCAACTTCGACTACATGCTCGACACCCTGGCACGACGCGGTATTGCCAAACACGAGATTCTGCACACCGCCGAGAGCCTGTTCCACGACCACCAGCCCGCCAACCGGCACGGCATCGCCAATTGCTGGATCTACCGTCGACACGACCAAGCGGGCTTCGGCGCCACCATGGACCCGGGCGACACGCCGACCACCGCGTTCCGCTTCAACAGCATGCAGGACATGGTACGCGCTCACCAGGCCGAGAGCCGAGGTTGAAGCGGGCCTCGCGCGTCGCAGGACAAACCCGACCGGATCGACATTCAGATCGTCGCCTCCCTGCAACGCGACGGCAATCTCACGAACGTGCGCCTGGCCGAACGCGTCGGCCTGTCCCCGAGACCGTGCTTGCAACGCGGCAAACGCCTCGAGAAGGCCGAGGTCATTGCCAACTGCAGCGCCGTGATCAACCCGGGCGCGATCACCCGGCACGAGGCGGTGGCCACAGCGGTGACGCTCGCTGAACACCGCGGCGTTGGCATCGACACCGGTTTCTCTTGCACCGCGATCAAACCGGTGGTCGAACACCGGGGGATCGCGTTGTCCTGCCCGAAGCCGCCTGAGGCAAGCTGACGGTCCACGCGTCGGACCGCAGACCCGCGGCGCACCGCGAGACACTGACGTGCCGACCGGCCCGCACCGCAAGATCGAGACGTCCGGTGTGGTTTTCGAGACGTTGGGGTCGCAATGGGCGTGAACGGATTGCGCGGGCACTTGCCCAACTGCGTACGGTGGCGGTAAAGCGCACAGCGTGGATCACGACACTGCACAATCACGTTCACAGGAGAGAAACATGAAAAGCAGGCATTCGTCAGTGTGGAGTCGCGTCATGGGCGGCGTGTTGGGGTTGCTGTTGTTGCCCGGTTTGGCGCACAGCGAGGATGAGGTCAATGTCGCCGGCGGCGTTGCCGTCCAAGGCTTCGACGTGGTCTCGTACTTCACCGAGAGCGCACCGGTGAAAGGCGACGCCGAGTTCACCGCGTCCTACAACGGCGCCGAATACCACTTCAGCAGTGTGGCCAACCGCGACCTGTTCGCCGCGGACCCGGCGGCCTACGCGCCGCAGTACGGTGGCTACTGCGCCTTCGGCGCGGCGATGGGCCGCAAGTTTGAAATCGACCCGAAGGCCTTCAAAGTTGTAGACAACAAGCTCTACCTGAACAACAGCAAGAAGGTTCAGAAGCGCTGGCTTGGCGACGTGCCGGGCTTCATCAAGGGCGCGGACAACAACTGGGCGATCATCGAGTCGATTGCCGACGCCGAACTGGCGAGCAACACGCCCGAAGGCGTGACCATCGGCGCACAGTAAGGCACCACTGCCTGCGACGCGGGTGCCTTCGGGCACCCGCGGTCGTGTGTCACCGCGCCCTGGGCGGGTGCGAGCGCTCGGCACCGCACAGTTGCCGTATCATGACGGGTGAACCCCCTCGGGCCCCGGCATGGACACACTCTCGCCCGCTGTCGACAAACTGGCACTCTCGGCCAACACCTTCTTCAACGGCACACTCTGCGGTACCTCACCGTTCGACGGCGCCCCCGGCCCCGGCCACCTCCACTATCTGCAGGCAGGGACGCTTCGCGTGCACGTGGACGGCCACAACCCCATCGCGGCCACCGGGCCCTGTGCCATCCTTGTCTTACCGGCAATCGAACACCGACTCGAAGCCAGCGCCGCCGACGGGGCCATGCTGGTGTGCGCCGAACTCGGGCTCGGGCAGGGCGCCGCAAACGCCCTGCCGCTCGGCTTACCCAACCCGCTGATCGTGCCGACGGCCGAGGCCCCCGGACTCAAGGCCACGCTCGACACGTTGTTCGACGAAGCGTCGGCCGAACGCCAGGGCCACCGGGCTGCCACCAACCGGCTGATGGACCTGCTGCTGGTGCTGTTGCTGCGCTACTGCCTGGACGCGCACAGCCTGCAGCCGGGCTTGTTGGCGGGCCTCGCGCACCCGCAGCTCGCACCGAGCGTGTTGGCGATGCACAACACGCCCGCCGAGGCCTGGACGCTTGAATCGCTCGCCGCTGTCGCGCTGATGTCGCGTGCGCGCTTCGCCGCCCACTTCAAGGACACGGTCGGCGTGCCGCCCGGCGAATACCTGACCTCGCTCCGGGTCAGCCTGGCGCAGGACGCGCTGCGCCAGGGCCGCCCCCTGAAGAGCGTCGCCCGGGCCGTAGGCTACGCCAACGCGACCGCCCTGGCGCGCGCGTTCAAACAGAAGACGGGCACGAGCCCGCGCGCATGGCTCGCCGCAGAAAGCAGCCGGTAGTTCGCGCTCGAACGGGCGCGCCGCCGTGGCAGCAGTCTGACAATCGCCAGGCCGAGGCGCCGTTGATACGATGTGCCCGACAGGGCAATCGAAGGGCGGTCGCGTGGACTTCAACGAGATGGAGCGAGCCGGATGGTCGGATCCGGAAACCGCCGCGTCCTACGCATCGGACTTTGCCTACGCCGCGGAGCAGTCCGTCGAGACTCTCCTGGACGCGGCCAACGTCGCAGCCGGCATGCGTGTATTGGATGTGTGTTGTGGTCACGGCATCGTGTCCCGCCGCGCCGTGCAACGGGGCGCACACGCGACAGGCGTGGATTTCTCCCCGGCGATGATCCGCATGGCGCGTGAGAACGCGCCGACAGCCGAGTTCATTGAAGGCGATGCCCTCGACCTGCCGTTTGACGATGCCAGCGCCGACGCGGTGGTCATGGGCTTTGGCATCCTGCACGTACCGGATGCCGAGGCGGCGGCCGTCGAGGCGGCGCGGGTGCTCAAGCCCGGAGGTTGCTTTGCCTACAGCTGTTGGCACGGGGCCGAGCGAGCGAGTGCGCTGCCGGCGGTGTTTGAGGCAATTGCGGCACACGGCGACCCGCGCATCACGTTGCCGCCGGCCAAGCCTGCACCGTACTACGCCCAGCGCGAGAACGCCGAGGCGATGCTCGTGCAGGCCGGATTTGCCGATATCTGCATCGACAGCGTGGAGAGTCACTGGTTGTGCAGCGCACCCGACGACCCGCTGCGGTTTTTCGCCGAGGGCACGGTGCGCGGCGCCGGGTTGCTGCGTGCGCAACCCGCAGCGCACCACCACGCCATTCGGCGCGCCGTCATCGATTGGGTCCACGCGACGGGCAGCCGTGATGCTGTCAGCGGCAAGACGCGCGTGCCGTTGCCCGCGGCAGTCGTGTCGGCGCAGAAAGCGAACGTGCCGTAGCGGTCACTGCCACCCCGTTGTCAGGGGTGCCACGGTAGTCTCGGCGGGCACCCCCAGCAGAGCCACCGCCCATGGCCGCCACAGCCCGCTTGTCCCGCAAACACCGCGACTTCATCACGGCCCAGCCGTTGTTCTTTGTGGCCACCGCCGACACCGGCGGCCACGTCAATCTCTCACCGAAGGGCATGGACACGCTCCGTGTGGTGTCGGACTCGGCCATCCGCTGGTTGAACCTCAGCGGCAGCGGCAACGAAACTGCGGCGCACGTGGCCGCGACCGGCCGCATGACGCTGCTGTTTTGCGCCTTCACCGGGGGCGCCCACATCCTGCGCGTGTACGGGCAGGCGAGGGTACTGCACCCGCGCGACGCCGCGTGGACAGCCGCACTGGCCGCGTTTCCGTCGATCGCCGGCAAGTGTTCGACCTCGCCATCGAGCGGGTCCAGACCTCGTGTGGCTCCGGTGTGCCGGAGATGGCATTCAAGCGCAGCCGTGGCGAAACCGAACTCGTCCCGTTCTACGAGGACATGGGGCCCGAGGGCGTCGCGGCCTTTTGGCGGCGAAAGAACCGCTTCACGGTGGACGGCAAACCGACCGGCATCGATCCCGACGGGCCCTGAGCGGCGCTGCCCGCAGACAGGCCGACCGCTGACGCACGATGGCCCGCAGCCCTGCGCAGGCTATGATGACGCGTCGCACAGGCACGCGCCGCGATCATGACCCAGAACCTCTTGCTGCTGTGGCTCACGGCCTTGCCCTTGATGGGCAGCCCGGGCCCGGCCACGCTGAGCCTCGCGGGCGTCGGTTCCGCCTACGGTTTCCGGGCGGGTGTGCCCTACCTGTGTGGCATTGTCGCGGGCACCTGCGGCGTGCTCGCGCTGATCGCTAGCGGTGTGACCGTCGTGGTGCTGGCCCAGCCCGTGCTCGTTCGCGTCCTCAGCGCGGTGGCCGCCGTCTACATCCTCTACCTGGCCTGGCGAATCGGCTCGGCACCGGTCGGCGCCACGGCAGAGGCGGTGGCCCCGGTCCCGGCCTTCGGCTCGGGCCTGGTGTTGGCACTGGCCAACCCCAAGGCCTTCGCGGCCATCGGCGCGGTTTACACAGGCCACAGCCTGGTGCCCGACGACCTGGTCGTCGACACGGTGGCCAAGTGCCTGGCGCTGGTGAGCGCTATCGTCTCCCTCAATGCCGTCTGGCTCGGCTTCGGTTCGCTGTTCGCGCGCGTCTTGCACTCGCCAGGGTGGGGCCGGCGGATCAACGTCGGCTTCGCCATGCTGTTGGTCGTCTCGGTCGGCGTTGCCCTCGGTGGTATCGTGTGACACCGCTGTCGCGCTGACCGGCCGATGATCACCGCCCGGCCATGCCGCACCAATGCACACCCAGGAGCCCCGATGGCAGACGTGGACTGGTCGCGCCTCAAAGCGCACGAACTGCGACAACTCGCCAACGACAATGCGGTTGTCATTCTGCCGATCGCCTCGATCGAACAGCACGGCCCGCACTTGCCGGTGATGACCGACACGCGCCTCGGCCACGAGATTGCCTTGCGGGCTGCACGCAAGGCGTGCGAGACACGGCCGGTCGTCGTGACGCCGGTCGTCTGGTCCGGCCTGTCGGAGCACCACATGCCGTTCGGGGGCACACTCACCCTCAGCCACGACACCTTCAGGCGGGTGCTGCGGGACGTGATTGACGCCCTGACGCGACAGGGCTTTCGCGACATCCTGATCGCCAACTCGCACGGCGGCAACATCATCGCCATGCAGCAGATCCTCGACGAGCTGTCACCGACGGCCGAGGCGACGCTGGTCGCTACCACGTACGTGACCGAAGCGGGTGACGACCTGTCCCAACACCTGCAGGATCAGCCCGGCGTGATGCACGCCGGCGAGGCCGAGACGTCGATGATGCTGGTGTGCGAGCCGGCGCTCGTCGACACCTCACAGCTCGGCGAGATAGCAAGCCCGATGGACGCCGGTACATTTCTCGCCGCGGGGCAGGGGTCGTACCGCTGGCGCCCGTTTGCCCACGTGACCGAGAACGGGCTCGCCGGCAACCCGGCCCGCGCAAGCGCCGAGAAAGGGGAGTTGATGCTCGAGGCCGGTGCAAACGCCCTTGCGCGCCTGATCCTCGACCCGGACACCTGGGCAGTGCCACACGACCGGCGACGCGCCGAGACCGGCGGTGTGCCGTTCCGCTAGGCGACGCTTCCCTGACGGGCACTGACGTTTGTGCACCGAGCCTGCCACGCGAAGCGTCGAGGCAGCGCGGCAGAACCCAGGGGACCGTGGTCAACCCAGCGGTCCGGACGACCTGAGCGGCCCTGACTGACATCACACCGTGACAGGGGTATAGCGGTAGGCACCACCGTCTCTGACGATGCGCCCGAAGCCAGGGAAGTGAATGTGGCTGCCCGCAATCAACACCTGGTCAGCTGCGACCTTGTCAAATACCCGCAACCGAGACTCGACCGCCTGAACGGTGTCGGTTTCAAACGCGAAGCGCGTGCGCGGCAGGGCGGTGGCGAGGTCGATGTGACTGACGGTATCGGCGAGCATGAGCAGCTCGTGCTCGCCGCCGTCAATGTGCACCAGCGAGTGCCCGGGCGTGTGCCCGGGCGAGCTTTCCAGCCGTACACCCGGGGCAGCTTCAAAGCCGTCCTGTACCCGCGTCACTTGATCGCCGTAGGCGCCCAATACCTCGTTGGCCAATCGAAACCAGAGGCGCATCGGTTCCGGCGCGTGTCCCATGCGGCTGTCATCGGTCCAGTGCTGCACTTCGGTCTCGTAGATGATCAACTCAGCGTTCGGGAAGGCCGGCGCCTGGCCCGCCAGCAAACCGGGAATGTGATCGGGGTGCAAGTGCGTGACGATCACCGTATCCACGTCCTCAGGTGTCACACCGGTCGCGGCCAGTGCGGTCCTGGCTCGACCAAAACCGGGACCGAAGGCCTCGAGATCGCCGAAACCCGCGTCGATCAGGATCGTCCGCTCTGCGGATTGCAGCAAGTAGGCGGTAACCGGGAACGGAAAGGCGTCGGGCCCACCGGCCGTCTTCCGGGCCAGGGCGGCAATGGCGGCCGGATCGTCGCCCGAATACAGGTGGCTTGGCATGTAGAAGATGCCGTCGAGCAGGGCGGTCAGCGTGTAGCGCCCGAGGGGCAGGTCCACCAGGGCCGGTGTGACCGCCGGGCGCGCGGTGCTGGCCGCTGCCAGCGCGGCCGGCGAGAGCAGGCCGGTGGCACCGAGGAGGGTGGTGATACCGAACTGGCGACGAGTGATCTGTGACATGGAAGTTCTCCGATGGGGCCGGGGACTGACGGCTACACCGACCCACCCGACCCGGTGGCATGGGGCAATGCGCGATGAGGGCGACATACGGTCAGTGGTGCGCGACCCAGGTCTCGAGTGCGGCGGCGATGGCACTCGGGTTGTCTTCTTGCAGAAAATGCAATCCCGGACCGATGTCCACGGTGGTGAGATTTGGCACCCGCGCTTCGAGCCATTCCACGGCCGCGGGTGGCACCAACACACCCGGCTGGGCGTGGATCAGCATCTTCGGCAGGTTGCTTTCCTGCAGCCAATGCGAATACCGCTCAACCGTGCTGACCACGTCGGCGGGCTCACCACCAATCGGCACACTGCGCGTCCAATCGAGGATGACCTGCCGTTGCCCGGGCTCGCTGTAGTAGCCTTTGTAGGTGTCAACCGCCGCGTCCGGCAAGGGATGGATCACGTATTGGCGAGAAAGCCCTGGCTCGATCATCGCGTTCTGCTCAACGATCAGCTGCTCACCCACGCCCGGCGTGCGGAAGGCCTTGAAGTGTTCACCCATCTCACCCATCTCGTCAAAGCCGGCCACGGGCCAGATCGGCGGCAGGATCGCCTCCATCATCACGATGCTGCTCAGGCGGTCTGCGTTGGCCTGTGCCCAATCCAGACCCAGTCCGGAGCCCCAGTCGTGCACGACCAGCGTCGCGTTGCTCAGGTTCAAGGCGTCGAGAAAGGCAAAAAGGTGGTCGCGGTGAAACGCGTAGCTGAACGCCACATCGGGCTTTTCGCTCAGGCCCATACCGATCAGGTCCGGGGCGATCACACGGTGGGTGTCGGCGACGGCCGGCATGATGTTGCGCCAGAGGTAGGACGAGGTGGGGTTGCCGTGCAGAAACACCACCGGATCGCCGGCACCCTCGTCGACGTAGGCCATCTCGAGTCCGAGCACGTCGGTGCGCTTGTGGTCGTAGGGCATCGCGGTTGGCACCGGCGTCGCCGATACAGCGACTGCGGCGGTGAGGGTGGCCGTGAGGGCCAGGGCGAGGGATGACGTGGTCATGGTGTGCATCTCCGATGCGAACGGGTTGACTTGCACGACGAGTCTGGGGGAGGCATAACTCTCAGAAAATGGCAGTCACTCGATAGTCGCTATGGAAAAAACGGATTACCTGTCCATCGACGGCAACCAGCTGGCACTGTTTCTGGCCATCCACCGCGCGGGCTCGCTGAGCAACGCCGGCAAGGTTCTCGACCTCAACCAGTCCACCGTCAGCTACCGGCTCGAGCAGTTGCGAAAGCGCTTGCAGGACCCCTTGTTCGTGCGTGAGGGAAACGGCGTGCGACCGACCAAAAGGTCCGAGGCCCTGGTGCCCCTGGCCGAAGCGGTGCTACACCAACTGCAGGTCATGACCGAGGCAGAGGTCTACGATCCGATGACGGAAACGCGCAGCGTGCGCATCGCTGCCACCATGTTCGAACGCGACCTGCTGCTGACCCGGTTCGTCCGTGACGCCATTCGAACGGCGCCAGGCGTCCGAATCGAGATCCGTCCGACGGGCTCGCCTGCGAACGCGGCCCAGGACTTGCGCGACGGCGTGTCGGATTTCACCCTCTTGCCGGAGGGCAGCCTGGTCGGGGAGGGACTTCGGCAACGCAGCCTGTTGGAATTCGACAACCACGTGTTCTTCGATGCCGACCACCCCATCGAAGCGGGTGATCTGGACACCTACTGTGCCCGTCCGCACGTGCGGGTCGTGCTCAGTGGCGACACCGGATACGGTCTCGATAAACGCCTGGCCAAACTCGGCCGCAAGCGGCATGTGTCGCTGCAGGTGCCGGATTTCGACAGCGTGTTCAAGCACATCGAAGGCACACCCTTGATCGCGACACTGCCATCTCACTTGGTACACATTGCCGGTGATCGGATCCGGCATTGCGACTCACCGTGGTCAACGCGCACCACACGGCTCATGCTCTTCTGGCACGAGCGCAACCACCACTCGGCGCGGCACCGGCACTGGCGCGAGAAGTTGCTTGTGGCCGCCGCGGACGCTGACTGCCGTCGGGGTTAGTGTACAGAACCGGCTTGTAAAACCGCTAGTCTCTTCGCACTGATCGCACAACGTACCCACCCGACCGTTCATCCGCGTCGATGTCCAGGTAACCGCGTGCATGCGCGGTTTCAAGCAGTTCATTGAATGACGAGAACCCAAATGCCGTTTCGTTGAACTCGGGGCGCCGCCGTTTCAGCGTCTGTTTCACCATCGAGCCGAACACGCGATCTCCGCGCTCGGCGATCAGGGCTTCAGCGGTGTCCAAGACGTGCTGAATGCCGTCCTCGTGCGCATCTGCAGGGGTTTTCGCTTTCGGCGTGCTTTTCTTCTTGGCACGTGATCGGCGTTTTTTCTGGGTGTTCTGCTCGGTCACGAGGTCGTTGTAGAAAATGAACTCATCGCAATTGCTCATCAGCAGATCGGAGGTGCTGCTGCGAACGCCGACACCGATCACCAGTTTCGCGTTCTCTCGCAGCTTGCTCACCAGCGGGGAGAAATCCGAATCACCGCTCATGATGACGAAGGTGTCGATGTGGTCTTTCGTGTAACAGAGGTCGAGCGCGTCGACAACCATGCGAATGTCCGCCGAATTCTTGCCTGATTGGCGGGTGTGGGGAATTTCGATCAACTCGAACGCCGCATCGTGCATCGCGGGCTTGAAGTCCTTGTATCGATCCCAGTCGCAGTAGGCTTTCTTGACCACCACGTTGCCTTTGACCAACAGGCGTTCAAGCACAAGGGCAATATCGAACTTCGGAAATTTCTCGTCTCGGACACCGAGCGCCACATTCTCGAAATCGCAGAAGAGGGCGAGGTTGTTGTCTGTCACGGGCCCTCCAACGAGCTCGGTGAGTCGGGGCGGCACCACACAGGCGCAGGCCGACAGATTGTGGCCCACACCGCAGCGGGATCCAATTCAGTCGACACAGTGCAGGTGGGCGAATGTTCGCTTACCCGGTTTTTACCGAACAGGGTCGGCGCAGCACGGGCTCGTTACCGTGTTCCACCATACGCACTATCCGAGGGGACCGCTTGACAACCGTGTCCCGCGGTACAGTTTGGGACGTCTGGCTCGACTGGGCCCAACCCGTCGCAGCGTGATCTCTCATCCCCGCTCGCGGCTGCAAAGGTCCACGACCACCGAAGTGGATACGGTGTAAAACGGCTTGTAAAACAGCGATACGACGCCGAATCAGGCTGTGTCAAACGCCTGTTGCAGGGCGTCGAGCACCGACGGCCCGGGCAAGCGTCGCGCCTGATCCAGGTGCGTTGCCCGCAGGTCGTCGAGCAGTCGGGACAGGATCTCCTCGCCGCCCTCAACGAGCATTCGCGTGCGCACCGCGTGTTTGGCCGAGGGCGGTTGCCACGCTGACGACCAGGTGCTCAATGCGACCACGGTCGGGGCGAGCGCGACGCCGTCGTCAGTCAGCGCGTAGAGCGTACGCTGCTTGTGGGTGTCGTCGTCGATTTGTCGGATGACGCCCGCCAGCGTCAGCTTTTTCAAGCGGTCCACCAACACGCTCGTTGAAATGCCCTCCTCGGAGTGCTCTAGCAGGTCGAGGTAGTGCCGTTTGCCACCAAACATGATGTCGCGCAGCACGACGAGGCTCCACGGATCCCCGAAGAGCTCGACGAATCGGTTGATCGGACAGAGTGACCTCGGGCCGGTGCGCTTGCGGTTTGCCAAAACGATTTATCCAGTTGCAATTTACAACTACTTTAATCTATAAAGTTGATTCGTTGGCCGTGTTGGGCCGACGGCACCCGCGCAGCAACCGTCAATTCGCGGCTCGGGCGACACATCACTTTGCTTTCGAGGAGCGCCATTATGCCATTCGTCTCTGTCACGGCCGAAGCCGGTCAGTTGTCTGATGATGCCAAGCAAACCCTGATCTCGCGGCTGTCCGATGCCGTGATTCGCGCAGAAGGCGCATCCCCGGCCGATGCCGGTCCACAGGCCATGACCTGGGGTCACATTCATGAACTGCCGAGGGGCAACCTATTTGTCTACGGCGAGGTGAAGTCTCAGACGCCGCTGCACATTGCGTTTACCACGCCCGAGGGCCTCCTGACCGAGGCGTCGAGAGCCCAGCTCTGCGCTGAAGTCAACGACGCGGTCAACGACATACTCGGGGAAATCGAAGGGGGCATGAACCACTGGGTGATTATCACCGAGGTGCCGAGCGGCAAGTGGGGGGCGATGGGACAGGTCTTCCAAACGGAGGCCATCAAGGGCATCTTGAACGTCGCGTAGAGACGCCGATCCCTCACCGAGTGCAGCCTGGCTCGACTGGGCCCAACCCGTCGCAGCATGATCTCTCGTCCCCGCTCGCGGCTGCTCGCACTGCGCGGTTGAGCTATCAACACCCGTCTGCAGTGGATGCCGGGCCTCAGCGCGGTCATCGGTTGCGCCCCGTGGGCTCTCACCGAAACCGGTGGGGATACGCCCATGCCGATGGGTGGGGTGTTGTCTCACATGGAAACAGTCGAGCCGCCCGGGCGCGCCACGGCCACCGAAGAGACCGTTTTTCGGTTTTGCTCAGACAGTCAACCGGACGTCAGACCGAAGGCATGATGGCGCCGATGAGGCCGAGTCCTCACCACCTCGCACGATCACGGTCGCCGTGGAAATCCCATTCGCCCGCAACGCGTCGCTGCCACGTCAGTGAGAGGCTCCCAAAGCGCTGGCACTCACCAAGCAGGAGACTCAGCCGTTCGAGTGACCAACGGCTTTGTATTTGTGCAACAGCGCCGGCGCAATGTGGCAGACCTCGTCAGGGCACCGCGTCAAGCGATCCTGGTGCTCGGCGTCGCTGCGCACGTAGTGGTGCAGCGGGCGTACCTCGACGACGATGCGGTCTCGGTCGGCGCGGCCGTCGATGTAGGCGCGGGCCGCGTCGAGGTGTGATGCGCACCGGCTGTACACCCCGGTGCGGTACTTCGGGCCCACGTCGTCGCCTTGCCGGTTGACGCTGTACGGATCGATGATCTCAAAGAGGTACGGCATCAGGCCCGCGACCGACTGCTGGTTCGGGTCAAACGTGAGGCGAACGCATTCCGCGTATCCGTCGTAGGGTGCGTCGGTGGTGTCAGCGGTGCCGTTGGCACGGCCGGCCTCGGTTGTGATCACCCCGGGGACATGGCGAAAGAACTCCTGTACGCCCCAGAGGCAACCACCCGCGACATACACCTCATCCGTACCGCTCATCACACCTCCGAGCGCGTGTGGCATTGCCGTGCGGAACACCGCAGCTGGACGCGGGGACCAGCGCCTGGCGCGCAGGTGTCGAGGGCCGACCGTTGCACAGGGACCGGCCGGTCACGCTTTCCAGCGGTCGAGCAGGCGCCAGAGACCGGGCAGGGCGACGGCTGCGATCACCAGCTTGATCGCGTCCCCGGCAAGGAACGGCGTGAGGCCCCAGGCCAACACCGGCTTGTCCCAGCCCACGACCGCGCCCAACCAGGCGAGTCCCGGCGCGTAGATGATGACGTTGCCGATCAGCATCGCGGCGGCGGCGGTCAGCAGGGTGCGGTCCCAGCCGCGCTCGGCCAGAAAGCCGACCACGCCCGCGGCCAGGACAAAACCAAGCAGGTAACCGCCGGTCGGCCCAACCATGTAGGCGATGCCGATGCCCTTTTCCGGCGTGCCGGAGAACACCGGCAGGCCCGCGGCCCCTTGCGCGAGGTACAGGAGCACTGTCGCAGTGCCCAATTTCGCGCCGAAAGCCATGCCGAGCGCGAGCACGACCAGGGTCTGCATCGTCAGCGGCACGGGCCAGAAGGGGATGCTGATCTTGGCCGACACCCACAACGCCAGACTGCCGAGTACGGCAAGCACGCCGTTGCGCAGCCGCGCGTTGTCGGAGGGCCACAGGGCGCGGGCGAGGGTGGGGTGTACCTGTGTGGGATGGGTGAAGGCAGATGCGGTCATGTCAGCTCGTTGTAGGGTATCGGGAAGGGTTTGCACGCGCCCCGCGTGATCGGGACGCCAAACGAATTATTGTATCAAACCCATACATAATCCTGTGGCAGCCCGGCAGCAGTTGAGCCGCCGATTCGGCCAACCGGACTGGACCGGGTGGTATGGTGGCGACGCCGATTGGCGCTGACGTGTGCCATCGACGCACGTGGCCGTTGGCAGACCGCACGCACCCGACACCCCAAGAAACGAGCAAGGCGAGGCAATGCAACAGAGAACCCTGGGCCAGAACGGCCCGACGGTCAGCGTCCTGGGATACGGCGCGATGTCGTTCAGCAATTTCTACGGCCCCGCGACCGACGACGGCTCCATGGCCATTCTGGACGCGTGTGTCGAGCTCGGTATCACCCATGTCGACACGGCCAATGTCTACGGCATGGGCCGCTCCGAAACCGTCATTGGCGACTGG